>NZ_DATLXO010000160.1:0-5328 GCF_035575815.1 Iamia sp. | reverse complement strand
CTGGTCGGCGTCCCACGTCGTGGGCTTGCGCGGACCGCCGGCCGGGAGATCGACGGTGTCACAGGGGTTGGACGGGATGAGGCCCATCCGGACGGCGTCCCGGAGCGCCGACGACAGAACGCTGTGCGTGACCCGGACGGTAGTCGGCCGAAAGCCGCCGACGAGCAGGGCCTGCTCCGCCGCCTCGACGTCGGCCGTGCGGAGCCGGTCGAGCGGCACCGGAAAGAGCGCGCGCATCCGGTTGAGGATCATCCGGTAGTTGTAGCGGGTGGCGGGCCGTAGCCGGGCGACTCGTCCCGCCAGCCACCCCTCGAGGTAGTCGCCGAGCAGCTGGTCAGACGCGATCCTGGCGGCGCCGGTCCGTCGGTCGGTGCGCCGCTCGGCCTGCCACGCGACCGCCTCGTCCTGAGTCAGCATCCCCTCCCGGCGATCCTGGACCCGCTTCTTCGTCGTCCAGTCCCGGCCGAGGTCCACCACGGCGCCCCACCGCTTCAGGCCGCGGGCGGTCAGGTAATGGTAGGTGCCGGGATAACGCTTGCTGGGCGTCGTCTTCGTTGCCATGGCGTCACCTCTTGCCAAGATAGAACACACGTTCTAGAGTGTAGGGCACCAGGGTCGGCCCGTCTGGGTCGCCGCGAGCGCCGAGAGCGCCTGTCGACGGAGATAGGTTGAGGAGTTGCGCGGTGGCGAAGCGACGGACGTTGAAGGTGGACGGCGGGGTCCTGGCCGAGATGTCGGTCGACGACGGCGCCCCCACGACGGTGGGGAGCTCGCTCGACGTGGCGGTCGAGCGCGGGGTGCGGGTGCGGGTCGGAAAGGCGCTCCCGGTGGAGAGCGACGACCCCGCGGTGCGGCGCCACTACTTCGAGCTCGCCGACCGGTTCGCGCAGGATCGGATTCGGCAGCTCCGAGATCAGCAGCCGATCCGGCCGATCGCCAAGGGCCTGCGAGCCGTGGCAGGCCGGGACGGGAAGGTGGTGTGCTGGCGGTGCGGGAACCGGACCGACGAGGTGGAGCGGTGCGACACCTGCGACGCGACCGGGCTGGTCCGGCCCGGCGGAGACCCGCTCGATGCCTGAGCGATCGGGGCGACCGGCCGGTGGGTCACCCGCCGCGGCCCCCATCTTCCACCGGGACCGCACGACGCCCGTCGACGGGTGTGAGCTGCGCGTCACGACCAGCATGGACTGGGAGTTCGAGGACCCGGCGACCAAGGTCCGCCACACGTCCCCGATCGGGCGGAAGCGGCTGATCGTCCAGGTCATGCGCGACGGCGAGCTGAGCGCGGTCGGGTCGCTGTACGCCGACGAGGTGCCGGGGCTGGTGGCGGTGGAGCGACCGAAGGGGCCGCGGCTGGGGTGAGACGTCATCAGGTATCCTGAAGACGGAGGCGACGATCCATGTCCATCCCAGATCCGACACACAACCCAGCCCCAGTTGCCTACGATGATCTCGTCGCCGCGTTCTTGTCCGTTGCCCAGTTACTGCGGGAGGAGTACCCCGCAGACCTCTCCCTCGCCGAGATCGTGGGTACGTACGGCGATCCCGACATGCGTCAAACAGCGGGGTTGGTAGACCGAGTCGAATCAGTCCTGTTCCCCAGGAAGTTCGCTTCCGCCTGATCCACGAGATCGGCCAAGTAGCGGTAGTAGAGGACGGCGATACCCTCGACTGATGGGTCCTCGATGGTTTCGCCCAAGTGGTGGGTCGGAGGGTCGGCGAAGCGGGAGTAGAAGTGGTGGCTTGGGTGGATAGGTCGGTCGGTGTAGACGAGCTCGGTCGTTCCGTCTGGCCGCATAACCTCCCATCCGCACCGTCCATAGTTGTCCGCCACAACGAAGTGGAGCACCCCAGGTGGCGGGTTAGGTGGCAGAAGGTCCGCGAATTCGACGTCCGGGCCAACGCAGATCCCTGTGCCGTCGAGCAGGAATTCTCCCCTCTTCTCGATGGCGTTGCGGAGCTCCCTGGTGAACTTGAGGAGCGGATCGTCGTTCGCCACCAGCACGAACGGCGCGTTCCATGTGTTGAATGCGTCCTTATCGACTCGGACGAGCTGCGTCGTCATTACGAAGAGAACACTCCGTCCACCGACGAACACCGCCCGCATTGCGGCCACCCGACGACCCCCGAGCCCGGACAATAGATCCTCGAGTCCTTGCCGGCACTCCATGAGTCGCTCACGCATGGCCGCGATCGCTTGTTCGTACTGCTCCCGTTTCGCTGCGTCGCTCATATCCGCCATCGTCCCCTCATCACGGCCACCACCTCACTCCCGCCCCGCCCGCCTGAGCCGCGAGCGTCGCTGCTGGACCGCGTAGGCCGTCCGGTCCAGCAGCCGCGCCACCTCGGCTGCCGTGCGTCCCTCGAGCTCGCGCAGCCGAGCGTCATCCTCGATGGTCCAGCGCTGCCACGAGCGGGGCGGCTGGTTGGGTCGGTCCCACAACGTCATCGCTCCCTGCTGCGCCAGCTGCCAGTGGTGGCCGCAGAGCCGACGCACGCCGGCGGCGCCCAGGTCGCCCGTGTACGCGACGGCGCCGCTGCAGGGCTCCCCGCGGGCCGTGAGGGCCTCGCAGGCAGTGGGTGGGGGCGGGCTCACCACAGCAACCACCAGCTGCTCACGCTTCGGCACCATGCGGCGCTGGGTGGGTACCGCCGATGTCGAGCGTCCCCTGCTGCGCGCCGCTGCCGGGCTTGACCCGGGGGGCCTTGGCGAAGGTGAGGACGCCGTAGGGGATCGCGGGCTGCCGGCCGTCCATCAGGTCGGCGATCGTCGCCATCTGGAGGCGGGGGTAGTCGCGCTGCCAGCCGGGCGATGTGTAGAACCCGGCGGTCGCCGCTTCCTTCCGCATCTCTGGCGTCGGCGCGTCGAGCGTCACGAGCAGGGCCATCTCGGCGCCCTCGCGCTCGAGCGTGCCGCGCAGGTCGCGGGTCGTCGCCGACGAGACGCCGCCGCTCTTCACCTGGACCAGGCAGCGCTTCGGCTTGCCGGTGCCGTCGTCGATGA
Organism: Iamia sp.; assembly: GCF_035575815.1. Lineage (NCBI taxonomy): Bacteria > Bacillati > Actinomycetota > Acidimicrobiia > Acidimicrobiales > Iamiaceae > Iamia > Iamia sp. The sequence continues at coordinate 2,324 of NZ_DATLXO010000160.1, read as the reverse complement.
AGGTGATGAGGCCGTCGATGCCGCGGTCCGCGCCCTTTTTCTCCCGACCCTCGACCGGCTTGGCGTGGACGAGCGAGAGGGCCCACCATTGGAACTGGTAGCGGTCCTGGAGGGCGAGCATCCGGGCGCTCCCCTCGTCGGCCGGCTCGCCGCGGACGTCGAACGCGATGCCGGGGAAGGAGTCGGTGAGCCGCTGCTTCATCAGCGTGATCGATAGGTGCGTGACGTCGATGCCGACCCAGCACCGCCCGAGCTTCTCGGCGGCGACGACGGCGGTCCCACAGCCGCAGAAGGGGTCCAGGACGACGTCGCCGGGGTTCGAGCTCGCCGAGATGATCCGCTCGAGGAGGGCGAGCGGCTTCTGGGTTGGGTAGCCGAGGCGTTCGCCGGCCGTCGGCGCCATCCGAATATCGGTCCAGACGTCTTGGAGCGGCGCTCCGTCAGAGTCGTCGAGGTACTCCTTCAGACCGTCCTTGCGGGGACGGCCGTCCCGTTGGAGAAGGATTCGGCCTTCGGCGTAGAGCCGTTCCAGCTCGTCAGGTCCAAATCTCCACTGCCTATCCGGTCCGGGATGCGTGCCACGCCATTCGACGGTCCGCGTCGCGGAGAAGTGCGGGGCGGTGAGGTTCTCAGCCTTGAAGGGGCCGCGCTCGTCACGGTACTTGAATCGGGCGAGTTGCTCACCTGAGTAGTCCTGGGTGATCCGGTTGAACGTCTTCAGCTCGCCCCGCGTGTAGAACAAGATGACGTCATGGATACGGCCGTAACGTTGCGGGTCGTTGTGCGAGGACGTCCGCTTCCAGGTGATCTCGTTTCGATAGTTCCTCGGTCCGAACACCGTGTCGAGGACGACCTTCAGGTAGTGGCTCGCTGTCGGGTCGCAGTGGAGGTAGAGGCTGCCGGTGGGCTTGAGGACGCGGTGCAGCTCCACCAGCCGCGCCGCCATCATCACCAGGTAGGCCATCATGTCGTTGCTGCCGACGAACTGACGGAGGGCCCCGACCATGCCCGCGACGTTCGCCGGCGCGGTCGTCACGAGGTCGTTGTAGGTGCGCTCGGCGGCGCTGTCCCAGGCCCAGGTGTCGGTGAAGGCCTCGATCTGGGCGGGGCTCGCCTCGCCGCTCTTCTCCTTGAACAGCACGTTGTAGTCGCGCTTGGAGTTGAAGGGCGGGTCGAGATAGACGAGGTCGACCGAGCCGTCGGCGATGTGATGCCGGAGGATGTCGAGGTTGTCGCCGTAGTAGAGGGTGTTCGGCGTCGTCATCGTCGCTCTTGTCACTCCTCCGTGGGACTCGCCGCCACCGTCCCGGCGACCACCGCGCCGGGGCTGATCCCGCCGTACCAGCGGGGACGTGTGGTCATGGACTAGCTCTCATCGGCGACGGACCACACCAGGAATATCAACCCGACCGCAGCCAGTGCCAGATTGCCTAGCCCCCACCAGAAGTTCGGGTCGTTGGCCCTGAACTCCTGGAGCACGTTGGGAACACAGACACCGAGGATGATGCCGCTGGCGGCCTTCCCCAACCGGACCAGGAAGGGCGTCGGCGTCCGTGCGCCGTGAAACATCCGGTCGGCGGCTTCGACGACATCCTGACCAACGACCGGCGACCGGCGACCTGCGCCGGCCACCAGTTTGGCTTGTGTCGTCAGCGCATCGGTGAACCAGTCGACCTGTGCCTTCAGTTCGGCACGTGCCCCTCGATCGAGCGAGAGGTTGGCGATCCGCTCCTTGGGCTCCATGGCTCAGGTCGACCTGCCACATCGAATGTCGGCCTGTCGACGCGATCGGCCACGGATGCCCGCACCTCCGAGAGGAAATCTGCTTCCTTCACCCGTACACGTTTGATCAGATCCTCGTACCAACGGATCTGCGTTTCCCGGACGAGTGCGGCGATCCCCATGGCGATCAGCGCGTAGGCAACCGTGCCACCGAGGGACACGGCCAACCATGCCGTCTGCGACAGGTTCGACGGCAACAGCGCGACGATCATCCCGATCGCCACGAGTGGGACGATCGCGATGCCCGCGACGTAGGCGAGCACCATCGCGTTCGATCGACGGTCCGGTAGACGGCCGGCGCCGAACGACCGCATGCGATGCAGCGTGGCGGATGCGTGGGTAGGGTTGAGATGGAGGTCCATGGCTGACTCCCGACGCCGCAACCCCAAGAGCACCGCGGGTGCGACGGACACCGGCATCATGCGGCGCATCGTCTGCCTGCGTCAACTTTCGACCGTACATCTGAGGCCCCATCACGGCCACCACCCCGCCACCTCGCGCACGGCGATCAGCACCGCGCCGACGCCGGCGCCCATGAGCGC
>NZ_DATLXO010000159.1:0-9577 GCF_035575815.1 Iamia sp. | reverse complement strand
TCAACACCCTCATCAAGAAGGTCAAACGCGTCGCCGCCGGGTTCCGCAACTTCGCCAACTACCGCACCCGGATCCTGCTCGCCTGCGGCGGCTGCAACTGGCACCTACTCGGCACCCCACCCCCCTGAAACGCGAAGCGCCAGCAATGGGCCGTGGCGGCCTCGGGTTCGTGGGTGGTGCCGTTGGACAACGTGAGCGCAATCACCCCATGGCTGTCCGATGCGATCTGCCGGGCGGTGACTGGGGACGGCACCGTACGGCGCCGGCTGTACAGCAACGACAGCTTGACGGTGCTCGCGTTCCGACGGGTCATCATGCTGTCCGCCATCGATACCGGGGCGTTGCGCGGTGACCTGGCCGACCGGCTGCTGCTCGTCGACCTCGACCGCATCGGGCCCGGCCAACGACGCGACGACGCCGACCTGCGCGCCGCCTACACCGACGGCGCGCCGAGGTTCTTCGCCGCTCTGTTGACCTTGACGTCGAAGGTGCTGGAGGCGCTCCCGACAGTGAGCCTGGCTGAGCGGCCGAGGATGGCGGACTTCGCGAAGGTGCTCGCCGCGGTTGACATCGTGCTCGGCACCGACGCCCTCGGCACCTACCGGGGTCAGGCCACCCGCCTGGCGGTCGAGGTCATCGACTCCGACCCGGTGGCGGTCGCGGTGCGCGCCATGCTCGACCGAGCCCGCGAGTGGGTCGGGACCGCCGGGGACCTGCTCGACGAGCTCACCCCGGACCGGGCGCCGAAGGGGTGGCCGACGACGGCCCGAGGCATGTCCGCTGCGCTGCGCCGGGCGGCGCCCGCGCTGCGCTCGGTCGGCATCGGCGTCGAGCCACCGGACCGGCGCGAGCCCGGCACCCGGGCCCGGAACTGGACCCTGACCCGCAGAGAAGGAGAGGACCCGCATCCGACCGGTCCGACCGGTCCGACCGGTCCGGCATCCCCGCTGACCAGGGACGACGCCCGGGACGGTCCGCGGGACGGTCGCGACGCGACCGGTCCAACCGTCCCACCAACCGTCCCGCGCTCGCAGCCCCCTGACCAGGGAAAACAGGGCCCGCGGGACGGTTGGGACGGTCGGGACGGTCGGGACCACCCTCCCTCTACCTGTGACGACGCCGAGCCCGAGCCGGGTCGGGAGCACCGGACATGGTGACCGTCGATGAGCTGCTCGCCGAGCTGCACCGCCGGGGCGCACGCCTCACCGTCGACCCGGACGGCCGCCTCGCCACCGACGCCCCACCCGGTGCAATCACCGACGACCTCGCCGCCGCCATCGGTGCGCATCGGGTCGAAGTTCTGCACCGCCTCGGGCACCCCGAGTCCGCACCCGCCCGGTGGGAACGGGCGATGACCGCCGACGACCGTGCCGCCGCTGCGCTCATCCGCGGTCACTCTGAGCGTGAGGTCGACCCGTGGAACCCGTAACAGTTAGACGTAAGCGTTACGTGGTGCCGTGCGTTGCCTGCCACGGGCTCTACGTCGCCTACCGCACCAACTCCCGCACCTGCTCCGGCGCGTGCCGAGTCGCACTCCACCGGGACCCCGACCTCGACACCTTCGAGAAGGCTGCCGCTGACACAGCGGCCAGGTACGGCTTTGAGGTGGACCCGTTCGACGTCCGCCGCATAAACGCCATCGGTCAGCTCCGACCGGACCTGACCCGAGCGCAGCTAGCCGCGGCCATCGACGAGAACAACGTCGACATCTTCCCCGAGTACATCGAGCAACTGAGCGCAGCGGCGCAGACCCCGCCGAGCTGCGCGGCCCCCTCGACGGCATCCCCGGGGCCGACACCGTGACCGCCTACCCGCGGCACCTCGCGGTCGGTGCACTCCCCCGCGCGGACCAGGCCCTGGCCGACGCCATCACCCAGCTCCACCGGCCACCCGTGCTCCGCTGCGCCCACGCCACCCACGGCGCCGCCTTCGTCTGTGCCCAGCACCCGGCCGCCGGCATCATGTGCTGGGGATGCTCCCTCGCCCACACGGACCGCCACACCTACGAGGTCGAGCATCGGTGCGACGAATGCGGCACAGACACTGAGCTGCTCCACCCCATCGCAGGCACCGCGACCGTCACCGTCCTGACGACCGACACCCACGGCGACGGCGCGCTATTCGTCGGCACCGTCATCGCCATCGCGCTTGGTGTGTGCCCGCCATGCGCCACCCGCCGAGGGGTGACCCGATGACCGACCGAGCTGACGGTGGTGAACACCTCGACCGAGATGGAGAGCAACACCTCGAGGTCGAGCTCGACCTCTCGCGAAACGCGGACCGCGCGCCGTGCGCCGTGCGCCGCGAACGCGAATCGCGGGAACGCGAACGCGAAGAGGGGGTGGCGGGAGACCCCGCGGCCGGGTGCCAAAGGACCGGAGCGGTCTGCACTCCGGGGTCTGTACGGGTTACAGGAGTCGGCGCAGGGGCCCGACATGGGCTCTAGAGGGCCTCTGGGCACCGGTGAGGCCGCCCGTCGGAACAAGCCGGCCGTGCCGACGGTGCTGCTGCCCGTGTCTGGCCGTGGCGGCCCTGCGCCGGTGTCTCCGATGGGCCTGGGCCCGGGGGGTGAGAGGTGGTGGGCGTGGGCGTGGTCGACGCCGCAGGCGTGCGCCTGGTCGGCCGGCGATGTTCCGTTCGTCGCCCGTCGGGCGGACCTCGAGGACGAGGAGCGCACCGCGACGGTTCACAGGTTGATGAACGAGGCCGACGACCGTCTCGGCCTCACCCCGAAGTCGAGGGCCCGCCTGGGCTGGCGGATCGTCGAGGACCCACCCGAACCGATCAAGCGAACCCCGAGAAGGAGACCCCAGCCATGACCGATCACGACCCGTACGCCGAATGGTCGAAACCACCAAACACCAACCAAGGAGATTAAACCATGAAGTACCCCCCAAATCGAGACGCAGACCAGGCCGCGCAACGCACAATCAGCGGCGGGTACAAATCGACCACCACGACCCGCCAGCGGCGGCTCGCCGCGAAGGCCGAGGTCCTCGACCACCCCCGGGCCGCCGCGCTCGATGAGTTGGCCGCCCGTGTCGAGGCGGACCCGTCTCTGTGGGCCCGGCTCGGCGCACAGACCCGGATTGAGCTGGGGTACCGGCAGGCCGCTATGGCGGCGCGGGCCGAGCTCGACGACGGCCCCGACGCCGCCTGACCACCCCACCCCGAACCACCTACCAGTAGGAGACAGACCATGCCCAAGACCAACACCACCACCAGCGACCTCGACGCCGCACGCCAGGCCCTCTTCGATGCCGAGGCTGCCGCGCAGAAGGCCCAGAAGGCCGCCCGCAAGGCCGAGGAGGCCGCGGACGCCCGGCGGCAGGCAGCACTACAGAAGTACGACCAGCAGATCATCGACGGCTACGACGAGGGGGAGGAGGACGCCAGGATTGCGGAGGCCCATGCGGCCCTGATTGCCGCGGTCGAGGCGGACCCCGTCTACGCCGCGCTGGCCGAGCTCGCCACGGCCACGACCGTCGCCTACGTGCGATCGACAGAGGCGACCCGCGCCGCCACAGCGGTCGGCAGTGACCGGCGCATCACGTCCCGGGCACCGGCGAGCGACGCCGCACTCGAACCCCTGCTGCGCCACGTCACAAACCTGGGCACACGTCGGGCCGCCGAGGCCGCCGAGCAGGCGTCCGCGGCTCGAACCGCCGTCGGGGACGCCGCCGCCGCGGGCACCTGATCCGGTGGCGCCCCGGCCCGGCACCCGCGCCGACCTGCGCCCACGCGAACGCGCGGGCGTGAACGGGCAGCCATTGGGGTTTCCGAAGGTCGGACCCACCGAGCCGGGGCGCCGCCACCGCGCCCGCCGTTGAGCGGCGACGACGCTTCGTATCGCTCAACGCTAGAACTCGGACTCGACCTGGAACTCCACCTCGTCGTGCTCGGTGAAGTCGTCGATCGAGATGAACTCCACGGTGATCGTTGAGCCGGCCTCGAAGTTGCTGACGAACGCGGTCCCAGTGCCGACGACGCTGCCGCCGGCGAAGAGAGTCACGGCGAACGAAGCGCTCTCGACGGTGTCGCCGTTATTGGTGGCCCTGGCGCGGACGCTGAAGTCGTCGACGAAGTCGGAGGAGACCTGGACGTCGGCGAACGTGTAGTTGCCGGCTTCGTAGGTGTCGGCCGGTGCGGCGGTCGCGGGCGGCGCTGTGGTGGTCGGAGGTGCCGTGGTGGCGGGTGGCTCGGTTGTGGTGGGAGGGACGTAGTCGGTCGGCATCAGCTCTGCCAGGTCTTCACCACCGGGGCATCGGGGGCCGTCCTCAAGACGGATCACCTCGCCGCCTTCGCACCGGCCATAGTCAGCGAGCCAGTCCTCGACCCCGGCGTGGCTGCTGCACGTCGCAGCAAGGTCAAGGTTGTCGCTGAAGGTCCCATCCTTGCAAAGGGCGATGTCGTCAGGGCCGACTTCTGGCTCGTAGCCGGGGAGGAGTTTGGCGAGGTCGCCGCCACTCGGGCACTGGGGGTCATCGCGCAGTGCGATGACGGTGCCGTCCGCGCACTCGCCGTACTCGGACAGCCACTCGCTCACGCCGTCGTGGCTGGAGCAGATCGCCCTTAGGTCGGTATTATCGGAGATGCTGCCGTCGTTGCACTTGGCGAAACCATCAGGCTCCGTGGTGGTGGTGGCCTCGTCAGCTTCCTCATCCGGTGACCCGGCGATGGCTCCACCGATGACGGCGATGAAGACGAGGCCGAGGCAGGCGATCACGGGGATGAGCCACTTGGGGAAGCCGCCCTTCTTCTGCGGCTGCACCGGGTAGGCGCCCTGCTGCGGGTACTGCTGCTGGGTGGGCTGATCGATGGGCGCGTAGTGGTCGGTCCACCCCGAGCCGTCGTGGTAGCGCTGCTGCCCCGGTCGGTCCCCCGCCTGGTACCAGCCTGCTGGCGTGTCGTCGCTCACGTAGGTTCCCCTCATGTCGTGGCCCGCCTGACGGACGGTGACGGTAGCCGGTCAGCCGGCGCCCTGCTGGGCCCGCAGTGTGATTCCACCGGCTGCGGCCGGCGGGACCGGTAGGGCTCTCCCGCACTCCCTCCAGGCTGTCCTACGTCGGCAGCGCCCGGTCCGCTCAGCCGCCGTTCTGTGCTCGAAGAGCTGCGGTAACGCACTCGATGAGCCCCTCGGGTCGTGCACGCGGCGAAACACCGAGGTCGCGCCCCTCGGCGAGACCTTCGGAGTACTCGGCCGCGGACGACGACGACGTGGTGAGCGCGTCGCTGACGAACACCCACTCGGCTGCACTGGCCAACCTGTCCCCGCCGCCGGCTGGGTAGATGTTGGCCGTCACCCAGCGGCCATCATCACTGGTACCGGTGAACGCCTCACCAATCGTGGCGTCGCTGCTCATCGCCCAGGGCGTCCCGATGAAGATCGTCTCCGAGCTCCTCGGCCACGCCAGCATCCGGATCACGGCTGATGTCTATGGGCACCTGTTCGACGACGCCGGCCAGGTCGCCGCCGACGCCATGATCGCCGCGCTCTGGGGTCCGTCGGCACACGACGCTTGACGCCGAACTACAAGCGTGTAGTCTTGGGTTGTTGCTATGGCTCGACGGAGTCGACGGCGGCCGGTCACCCGACGTAACAGGGGCAGCACACTCTCGCTGTGAGTAGGGGACTCCGGCCGACGGGCTGGTAGGCGACCCAACTTGAGCCAGCCAGCTCAGACCCTCACCGGAGTGCCCCACATGTCCATAGCAGAGTCCTCCGCCCGTTGGGAGACGGCCGCCGAACTGGCCACCCGTCTCGGCGTCAGCCGCGCAACGATCTACAACGAGCTGAAGCGCGGGCTCCCGTCTCGCAAGATCGGCCGCGCCCGCCGCTTCGATCCCCGGCAGGTCGACGCCTTCTACGAGCAGTCATGACTACGGCCCGCCCCAAACGGGACGGGCCGGAGCCGATGCCGCAGCCAAACGACACCGGCCAGCCCACCCGTCCCGCCACCCCGCTCGCCGGGATGCACCCCTGTCCCGGGGCCCACCCGGGGGAGGTCATCGCCATCGGCCCCGACCACCGGTGGATCGCCTACGCCACCGCGGGCGTGATGGTCGCCGCCTGCTACTTGGAGGGCCGACTACTCCGCCGAGACCTGGCCGGATGGTGGACCGCGGGGCCCCGCGGTCAACGCCACCCCGTGCAGGATCGGACCGTCGCCGCACTCCTCGGGACCGCCCCGGACGGGTGGCCCGTCCTCGACGAACAGGCCCCGTTGCTCGGTGCCGAGCTGCTCGGCGGTGCATCGTGACGGCGGCGGACGAGGCGCAGCGCCTGCTCTCCTTGGTCGGCAACGACACCGATGACGACACCGGCAACGACGAGCCGGCCGGGAAGGTGACCCAGTCCATGGCCCTGGTGGCCCTGGCCACCGAGCGGTACCGGTTCGCCATGACGACATCGGGTGAGCCGTTCGCCGTCGAGCACAACGGCGCCAACCTGGCCCGCATGCTGCGCGGCGGCGGTGACTCGCTGCGCGCCGAGCTGGCGCGCGCTCATCACCAGGCGCACGGGAAACCTCCCACGGCCAGCGCGCTCGCCGACGCCCTCCTCACTCTCGAAGGTGAGGCGATGACCGCCTCGCGCGAGACGGTGGCGCTCCGGGTCGCGACCCACGACGGGGCTGTCGTGGTCGACCTCGGCGACGAGACCGGTCGCGCCGCCGTGGTCGGCGCCGCCGGATGGTCGGTGGTTGACCGGTCCCCGGTGCTGTTCCGGCGGACCGCGCTGACCGGGGCGCTGCCCACGCCGGTGCACGGTGGCGACCTGGCCGAGCTGGCCGAGCTGGTCAACGTGAGTGCGGACACGTGGCCTCTCCTCGTCGGGTGGCTCGTCGCCGCGCTCCTCCCCGACCTGCCCCACCCGGTCCTACTCCTCGGCGGAGAGCAGGGGACAGGCAAGTCGACGGCGGAGACCATGCTGGCGGGGCTCATCGACCCGTCACCGGCGCAGCTCCGATCCATGCCCCGGGACCCCGAGCAGTGGGCGGTCGCCGCGTCCGGATCGTGGGTAGTCCCGCTGGACAACGTCTCGGCGATCACGCCGTGGCTCTCCGACGCCATCTGCCGGGCCGTCACCGGGGACGGCACCGTCCGCCGCCGCCTCTACTCCGACGACTCCCTGTCGGTCCTCGCGTTCCGCCGCGTCGTGATGCTCTCGGCGATCGACACTGGGGCCCTGCGCGGCGACCTGGCCGACCGGCTCCTCCTCGTCGACCTGGAGCGCATCGCGCCGACCGGGCGACGCGACGACGCCGAGCTGGCCGCCGCCTATGTCGAGGCGCGCCCGAGGTGCCTGGGCGCTCTGTTGACCCTGGCGTCAGATGTCTTGAGGGTGCTGCCGACGGTGGACCTGGCCGAGCGGCCCCGCATGGCCGACTTCGCGGCCGTCCTGGCCGCGGTGGACCGGGTGCTCGGCACCGACGCCCTCGGCACCTACCGGGCCCAAGACACCCGTCTGGCCGTCGAGGTCATCGACTCCGACCCCGTCGCGGTCGCGGTCCGAGCCCACCTCGACCGGGTCCGGATGTGGACCGGGACCGCCGGGAAGCTCCTCGACGAGCTCACACCCGACCGGGCGCCGAAGGGGTGGCCGAGCTCGGCCAGAGGCATGTCCGCGGCGCTGCGCCGGGCGGCGCCAGCGCTGCGATCGGTCGGGATTGACGTCGAGCCCCCGGACCGGCGGGAGCCTGGCACCCGCGACCGGTACTGGACCCTCACCCGCACAGACAGAGAGAAGGGGGGCGCGACCGGTCCGACCGGCCCAACCGTCCCGACACCCCCGCTGACCAGGGGCGATACCTGGGACGGTACGCGGGACGGTCGCGCCTGTCGGGTCGCTACCGTCCCACCGACCGTCCCGCGCTCGCAGGTCTCTGACCAGGGGATACACGACCCACGGGACGGTCGGACTGGTCGGGACGGTCGCGACCACCCTCCCTCTATCTGCGAGCCCGAGTCCGCGCTCGACCGGTGGGACCAAGCCCTCACCGACGACGACCGGACCGCCATTGCCAGCATCCGCGGCAACGGGGCGACATGACCCCGTGCATCCCCACCCCCCCACACCCACCAATCCGAAGGAACCCACGATGATTGACCGCTCGCACTCCCCCAACCTGGCCGGGCCCGGCCGCACACCCGGCGAGCTCGGCCCTCGGCTGGCACCACGCGGAGAGCCCGAACGATCGTGGCTGTCCTCGCTCGAAGCCGGCGGGATCGACCGCCTTGGGTGGTGACCCCATGGACCCGGCGCCGACGCCTCGACCTCATGGTGGGGCCGGGGTGGACCGCGTCGGCCGGTGCACTGCTCGGGCCAAGTCGACCGGCGCCCGGTGCAACCGCCAGGCCATCGCCGGTGGCGCGGTGTGCCCGGTGCACGGTGGTCGGGCACCGCAGGTGAGGGCTGCTGCTGCCCGCCGGCTGGCCGAGGCCGATGCTGCCGCCACACTGGCCGAGCTGGTCCCGGCCGATGCGCCTCCGGTGGCCAACGTTGCGGCCGAACTTGGGCGCCTCGCTGGGGAACTGGTCGCCGCCCGGGGGGCCGCAGCCGGGATGGTCCGCCATCTCGACAACCTGGCCGACCCGTCCGGGGACGGTCGGCCCGAGGTAGCCCTCTGGCTAGGTCTGATCGACCGGTGCGGCCGGCTGCTGGAGGCGATGGCCCGGCTCGGCATCGACGCCCAACGTTCGGCCGTCGAGGCCCGGCACGCCGAGATCCTCGCTGATGTGATGGCGAGGACTATCGGCTGGGTGCTGGCTGAGGTGCGGGCCGGGTCCGCTCCGGCCGAGATCGAGGCCGGCTGGCGGCCGATAGCCGGCGCCCACCTGCGATCGCTCGACGAGGGGCCGGAGTTGTGAAGGCACCTATGGGGCAAGGGGACAGCCGCTGAGCGGCTTGCCCGCGCGTTGGGGGCATGGCCCGCCCGCACGATCGGCACCTCGGCGCGGGCCGGCACTAGGCCGTTTCGACATGACCGAGCAGGAGGTCAGCCACTTCGGCGGCGGTCACTTCGGACGTGTCGACTTCGAGGTCCACGTCAGGAAGCGACCCTGCCCCCTTGCTGAAGTTCTCATGGGTCGCTCGGAGGAATTCGGGAGTCGCCGAGATGGCGTCTGGCCCACGACCAGGGTCGCCGAGGACGCGCTCCAGGGCGATCTCGAAAGGCGTACGAAGCAGGAAGTGATGGACGAGCGCGTCTGCCGGCGCTGCCGCGAAGAGTGATCCGTAGCTGCGTGACTCGAAGAACGGACCGTGACCGACCACAGCGTCCACACCGGCGTCGAACCAGGGCGAGTTCAAGGGGTGACGGCTGCAGGTTGAGGGTCGGGGTTCCACCGGTCGACGCGACGATCCGGCCAGGATGGCCGGGTTCACACGCACCCGTCGACCGGTGGAGATCCCAGCATGCCAGCCCAGCCCTTGGTGTTGTCCGAGCGCGAGGAGATCCGCGCCGGGATCGAACGCGGTGAGCCGCTGACGGTGGTCGCGGTCCGCCTCGGCCGGCACCGGTGCACGATCAGCGAGGAGGTGGCCCGCAACGGGGGCCGCGGGGCGTATCGGGCCGCC
>NZ_DATLXO010000158.1:0-13815 GCF_035575815.1 Iamia sp. | reverse complement strand
GCCCTCCAGGGCGTCGGCCACGGCAGTGAGGTTGGCGTTGACATCCGCGATCACGGGACCGATCGGCTCGGTCCGCAGGGCGATGGCCCGGACCCCGAAGGTGACCTTCCCCAAGGTGTCGACGGCGCGGCGCAGGATCAGCACGACCCAGATGAGGTACACGGCCAAGGCCGCGACGAGCACCCCGGTCAGGATCAAGGTGGCAATGGCGGCGGCGGGCATCGTTGCTCCTCAGACCAGTGGCTTCAGGGCGTCGACGTAGGTCACGGCGTTGGCCGTGACGACCCCCACCGTGTCACGGGTCTCGAGGAGGGCGGGGACCGGGTCGAGGTTCCCGCTGAGGGCGACCCCGTGCTCGAGGATGTCATCGGCGTAGGCGTTGATCTCGGTCCCCGCCCGGATGATCCGGTTGGCGAGGACCACCACGAGGGGGACCACGACGAGCAACACCACCAGGTTGGCGAGCCACCACAAGGTCATCGGATCCTCCTGCACCCATCGGCCCCGGGTTCTTCGAGGCTGAGCTCTTCGAGGTCGCCGGCGCCGCTACTGGCCCGGCGCCGTCGGTAGGTGCAAACTACCAGGACCGGCCGCGGCACGCAGGAGCGGCGACATCGAACGAGGAGACGACCGTCATCATGAAGCTCGGCGTGGTGGGCAAAGGGGGCGCCGGCAAGACGACCGTGGCCGCCCTGCTGGCGGAGGCGTACGTGGCCGAGGGTCGACGCGTCGTGGCGATCGACACCGACTCCAACCCCAACCTCGGCATCTCGATGGGGCTCTCGCTCGAAGAGACCGAGGCCGTCCCGGTGCTCCCCCGCTCGATGCTGGTCGGCGTCCAGGGTGACGTCACCGCCGATGAGCTGATCGGCGAGTACGGGACCGACACACCGGTGGGCGCCACGCTGCTGTCGGCCATCAAGGTGACCGAGGCCGGCGCCGGCTGCACCTGCGGCGGTCACGCCACCGTGCGCAGCCTGCTGTCCGATGCGCTCGCGGACCGCGCCGATGTGACCCTCATCGACATGGAGGCCGGGCTCGAGCACCTCAGCCGCTCCGGTGGCACCCTCGCCCACGCCGATGTGCTGCTGGTGGTGATGGAGCCGAGCCGGAAGGGCGTGCTGACCGCGGCGCGGACCCTTCCGCTGGCCGAGGAGCTGGGCATCCCCTTCACCGTCGGGCTCGGCAACAAGGCGAAGCGGCCCGACGATCGACGGTTCTTCGAGGACCTGTGCGCCGAGCACGGGGTGCCCCTGGCCGGCGTGGTGCCCCACGACGACGATGTGGTCGCCGCCGGCCGCACCGGGCGGTGCCTCACCGCGTCGTCGGCGCCGGCCGTGCGCGCCGAGATCGACGCCGTCATCGCCCACCTCGACGCCCTGACCGGCTGAGGACGGGCGGTAGGCACGAAGCGGGCGGACGCAGACGACGACCCTGGTCGCCTCCCAGGGCGCGACAGGCGGCTGCCGGCGTCGGTTCCTGACCTGCCCTCCGCTGCGCCTGCTCAACCGCCGGGTCGGCTGATGTGCCCCCCCGGCGACGGCCCGGCCCTCCTCCGCCGAGAGCTCGCCGCCGCCTTGGTCAACACCAGCTGCAACCCCCGGGCGCGCCGCTTGATCCGCCCCGCGCCGCCACCACCCCCGCCAGGGCGTGACCGGGGACCCGCCAAGGCCCCAGCTCAGGCCCAAGGGCCGCGTCGCGGCCCGGCGCCGATGGATCACCGGTGCCGGCACGACGAGCGCCCTACGGCACCGTGGCCGCTCGGTTCGCGAGGTCGTCGGCCAAGGCGAGCAGAGCCGCCACGGCGGGGGCGTCGGGCGACAGGTCGAGCGGGGCGACACCCCGTCGATCGGCCTCGACCACGGCATCGTCGTCGGGGACCTCGATCACCTCGGCGCCGTCGAGGGCCCTCGCGATCAGCTGACGGTCCTCGTCGCTGCGCACCCGGTTGGCGATCACGACGATGTGGCCGACACCCTTGTCGCGGGCGAGCTCGACGGCTCGCCGGGCGACCTCGGTGGACTTGGGGGTCGGCTCGACCACGACGAGAGCGAGCTCGACGCTGTCATCGTCGAGACGGGTGAGCGTGCCGATGCCCGCCTCCAGGTCGGCGACCACGGTGGCCCCTCCGAGCTCGACGTGGCCGAGCATCTGCTCGGGTGACAGCCCGCAGCAGGGACAGCCCGGCTCCGGGTTCTCGATCTGGGAGACCACGGCGAAGCGCACACCGTCGGGCCCATCGGAGCCGAAGCGCTCGAGCAGGTCATCCCAACCCGGCGCGTGCTCGCCGTCTCCCTCGTCGAGGCGTTGGCGCATCGCCACCAGCCGTTCGGTCTCCTCGGCGCCGACGCCGAGGGAGAGCCCCAGGTTCGGGTTGGTGTCGCAGTCGAGGGCCACCACGGTGACGCCCCGACGGGCGAGACCACGGGCCACCACGGCTGCTGTCGTCGTCTTGCCCGATCCGCCCTTGCCGACCACAGCGATCTTCATGGGGTGCCCCTTCCGACGGCGGTCTCCGCCAGCGACCCTACCGCCCTCACCGCACGGCAGTCGGGCGCGACGTCGATCGGCGCCGAGCCCTGCCGCTCAGCGGCGGCCAGCTCCTCGTCCCACGGCACGACACCGGCGAGCGGCAGCCCGACCCGCTCGGCCACGTCGATGCCGTCCCCGTCGCGACGGGCCTTGTTCACCAGGACGAAGAGCTCGGGAGCATCCTCGGCGGTGGCCAGCCGGGCCAGGCGGCGCCCCGACAGCACGGACTTGGCCGTGGGCTCCACCACGATGAGGATCGTGCGGGCGTAGGAGGCCCACCCGAAGAACGGTTGACGGGTGCCCCCCGGCAGGTCGCCCACCAGGTTCCAACGATCGGGCGACAGGCCGTCGATGATCTGGCGGAACGCCTGCTGGGAGCGGAACATGTCGCCGCCGGGCCGGGCCCCGCCGAACTGCAGGAAGCGCACACCGTCGGGTGCGAGCTCGGCGTACTGCTCGACGGCCGCAGCCGCCGTCAGGCCGGGTCGCAACCGGAAGCGGGGGCCCTCCTCCCCCTCCGGTCGCTCCTCCACGGCGCCGTCGAGAGCCGGCCCACCGGTCGCCGCGAGCCCGAGCGACAGGGCGAGGCCGGGCAGTGGGTCCGAGTCGACCGCCAGCACCGGATCGCCGCGGCGGGCCACGATGCGGGCGAAGGTCCCGGCGATGGCCGACTTCCCGACGCCGCCCTTGCCCACGAAGGCGACCCGCATCATGGCGCTGCACCGGTCGGTGCCCCGACAAGGTGGCAGGCACACTCGTGGTCGGTCCCCCGGTGGGTGAGGCTGGGATCGACGGTGGCGCACCTCGCGATGCTCTGCCCGCATCGGGACTCGAACCGGCACCCGGAGGGGGGGTCGGTCGGGTCTGGGAGGTCGCCGCCCAGCACGATGCGCCCCCGCTCGGCCCGGGCGCCGGGTTCGGCGACCGGGACGGCCGAGAGCAGGGCACGGGTGTAGGGGTGCTCGGGCCGGGTGCACACGGCGTCGGCCGCTCCCGTCTCCACGAAGCGTCCGAGGTACATCACCGCGACGCGATCACAGACCTGACGCACGACGGTGAGGTCGTGGGAGATCAACAGGTACGCGAGGCCGAGGTCCGAGCGGAGCTCATCGAGCAGATCGAGGACCTGGGCCCGCACCGGTGCGTCGAGCGACGACACGGGTTCGTCGAGCACCAGCACGCGGGGTTCGAGGGCCAGGGCTCGGGCGATGGCCACGCGCTGGCGCTGGCCACCGCTCAGCTCGTGGGGCCACCGGTGGGCCAACGCCGCCCCGATGCCCACCCGGTCGAGCAGCTCGAGAGCGCGGCGGCGGCCGTCGTCCGATCGGTGCCGGCCGTGGATGCGGAGGGGTTCGGCCACAGCGTCGCCGATCCGCCGTCGGGGGTTCAGCGAACCGGAGGGATCCTGGAACACGATGCGAAGGCGGGCACGCGTCGCCCGCAGGTCGGCACCGCCCTGGCGGGTGATGTCGGTGCCGTCGAGGCGGATGCGACCCGAGGTGGGCTCGAGGAGCCGCACGACCGTGCGGGCCAGCGTGGACTTGCCGCACCCCGACTCGCCGACGAGGCCCAGCGACTCCCCGGGCGCCAGGGTGAAGGTGATGCCGTCGACGGCGTGGACCGCAGGTCCCGTTGCCCGACGACCGGTCGGGAAGTGCTTCACGAGGTCCTCCACCTCGAGCACCGGCGGACCGGGCGGCGCCCTGAGCACGGCTGTCGTCGACGGGGCGCCGATGGCCCCGGCTCGACGGCTGAGCAGCTCCGCGGTGTACTCGTGGCGAGGGCTGCGGAACAGCTCGGTGGCCGTGGCCGTCTCGACCACCCGGCCATCGTGGAAGACCGCCACCCGGTCAGCCATCTCGGCGATGACCCCCAGGTCGTGGGTGATGAGCACCGTGGCGGCGCCGGTCTCGCGCTGCGCCGTGCGCAGCACGTCGAGCACCTGGGCCTGGGTGGTGACGTCGAGGGCAGTGGTCGGCTCATCGGCGATGAGCACCTTGGGCCCGTTGGCGATGGCCATGGCGATCACGGCCCGCTGTCGCATGCCGCCCGACCACTGGTGCGGGTACTCGCGCGCCCGTCGGGTCGGGTGCGGGACCCCGACGAGGTCCAGCAGCTCGGCGGTCCGGGCGCGTGCCGCCGAGCGCGACACGGTGCGGTCGTGGACCCGGATGGCCTCAGCGACCTGGTCTCCGACGCGGTACGACGGGTGCAGCGAGCTGAACGGGTCCTGGAACACCATGCCGATGTCGCGACCCCTCACCGATCGCAGCTCCCCCGACGGCATCGTCAACAGGTCGGTGCCGTCGAGCAGCGCCTGTCCCGCCACCACCCGGGCCGGCGGCTCGGGCAGCAGCCGTAGGGCGGCCAGCACGGTGACGCTCTTGCCCGCACCGGACTCGCCGACCACGCCGAGCGTCTCGCCGGGGCGGACGCCCAGGTCGACCCCATCGACCGCCCGCTCCGCGCCGGAGGGCCCGACGAAGTCGACGGTGAGGCCCCGGATCTGGAACACCGGGTCAGAGCGGGGGGCGGTCCCGCTCATCGTCGAGCGCCGAGCGCGTCGTTGAGGGCATCGGCCACCAGGTTGCAGCCCAACACGGCGATGACGATGGCCAGGCCCGGGAACACTGCCGGCCACCATGCCACCCTCAGCACCCGCTGGCCCTGGTTGGCCAGGTAGCCCCAGCTCACGGCGTTGGGATCACCGAGGCCGAGGAAGGCGAGGCTGGCCTCGATGAGCAGCACCTGGGCGACGACCAGGCCCAGCACGACCAGCGCCGGGGCCAGCGCGTTCGGCAGCAGCTCCCGGACGACGATGCGCATCGTTCCGGCCCCATCGGCGCGCGCCGCCTCGACGAACTCGCGCTCACGCAGGGACAACAGCTCGGCCCGCACGACCCGGGCCAGGAGGGGCCAGGACGTGAGCCCGAGGACGACGATGAGCCGGTCGAGGCCGGGACCGAAGAGGGCGATGACCACGATGGCCAGGAAGAAGCGCGGCAGCACCTGGGCGAACTCGGTGATCCGCATGAGGATGTCGTCGACCCACCCGGCCCGGTAGCCCGCCGCCATGCCCACCGCCGTGCCCACCGCCAGCACCAGGAGGGCGACGGTCACGGCGACCAGCAACGAGGTCCGGGCACCGTGGAGCACGCCGCTCCAGACGTCGCGCCCCAGGGGATCGGTGCCGAAGGGGTAGGTGCCCGATGGGGATGCCAGGGAGGGCCCGTCGATCGCGAAGGGATCCCTCGGGGCGACCGTGGGACCGATCAGGCCGACCCCGACGAGGAGGCCGACCATGGCCACGCCGATGACCCCACCCGGGCGGCGCACCATGGCGCGGACCAGACGGCGACGCGGGCGCGACCCTCCCCCGGCGACGAGGGACGGCAGCTCAGCGGTAGCGGATGCGGGGATCGAGCCAGGCATAGGTCAGATCGGTGAGCAGGTTGGCGACCACGACGGCCAGGGCGATCAGGAGGAACACGCCGAGGATGATCGGCATGTCGCGCGCCTGCACGCTGCTCACGAGCAGCCGGCCGATGCCCGGCCACCCGAACACCGCCTCGACCACGATCGTGCCGGCGACGAGGTGCCCGACCCGTCCGCCGATGACCGTCGTGACCGGCAGCAGAGCGCGGCGCAGGGCGTGCCTGATCAGCACCGCCCGCTCCGAGACGCCCTTGGCCCGCGCCGTGCGGATGTGGTCGCGACCGAGCTCCTCGAGCAGACCGGTCCTGGTGAGCCTGGTGATGGCGGCGATCTCCTGGCTGGCGAGGACCAGGGCCGGAAGGGCCAGGTGGTGGACCACGTCTCCGAAGCCGGCGAGGCCGGTGGCGCCGGACCGGGCCGTCGTCATGCCCTGCACGGGGAACCACCCGAGCCCCAGCGCCAGGCCGAGGATGGCCAGCTGTCCGACCAGGAAGACGGGGGCGGCGTAGAGGCCGAGCGACGCCGCTCCGAGGGCCAGGTCCCGGGCGCCGTGGGCTCGGCTGGCCGCCGCGACACCAAGGCCGATGCCGACGACGGTGGAGAGCACGAGGGCCGTGCTGGTGAGCAACAGGGTGGCCGGAAGCCGTTCGGCGATGACGTCGAGGGCGGGTCGTCCCTGGGTGTAGGAGGTGCCCAGGTCACCCCCGACCAGGTTGCCGGCGTAGGTCGCGAGCTGGACCAGGAACGGCTCGTCGAGGCCGAAGTCGGCGCGCACCCGAGCGTAGTACTCGGCGTCGCCGCTGTCGCCGGCGAGGGCCAGGACCGGGTCGCCGGGTGCGAGGTGCACGAGCAGGAACCCGACCAGCACGATGCCGGCGCAGGTCAGCGGAACCTGGGCGAGCCGGATCAGGACGTAGCGGCGCGTCACCGGGCGCCCGTGATCAGCCGCAGGAGGCCGTCTCGGCGAAGTGCCCCGATGGGCTGAAGTCCTGACAGTCAGCGTCGAACACCCGTGTCGACTCCGTCTCGACGACCCACAGGTACGGCAGGTCCTCGGCCACCTGCTCCTGGATCTGGCCGTAGAGGTCCCCACGGGCATCGGGGTCGAGGGTGGTGGCCGCCTCGACGAACAGGGCGTCGACCTCGGGGTTGCTGTAGCCCGCGGCGTTGGTGAACGGGACGGGGCGGATGTTGTCCGAGTCGTACATCCGTCGCACGCCGATCTCGGGATCAGCGCCGTTGCAGTACGAGATGATGTTGGTGTCGAAGGCGCGCTCGGTGAACACCGTCTCCGCGAACACCGGTGGCTCCAGCGGCTGGAGCGTGACCTCCGCGCCGACCTCGGCCAGCTGGGCGCGGAAGAGCTCTGCGTACTGCGAGAAGGTAGGGAAGTGCAGGAAGTCGAACGCCAGTGGCGTCCCGTCCTCCACGCCGGTGACGCCCTGAGCGGTGCGGGTGCCGTCGCCCTCGCGGACCCATCCCGCCTCTTCGAGCAACGCCTCAGCCTCGTCGGTGTCATAGGCCGGGAGCTCGATGTCATCGGCATGGGCGAAACCGATGCCGCTCGAGATCGGGGCTTCGGCCACCCGGCCCGCACCGAAGAGCACCCGCTCGACGAACTGCTCCCGGTCGAGGGCGTGGCCCAGGGCCCTGCGCGTGTCGAGGTCACCGAACATGGGGCGGTCGAGGTTGAAGCTGACGGTCATGATGCAGTTCGAGCCGCCAGGGTTGATCTGCGTCTCCAACGTGTCGAAGGCGGGATCCGAGATGAGGCGCTCGCGCTCGGGACCGGGGGCACCGAAGAGCCAGTCGACCTCCCCGGCCTCGAGGGCGCTGAGCTGGCTGGCCTCATCCGCGATCACCC
Organism: Iamia sp.; assembly: GCF_035575815.1. NCBI lineage: Bacteria > Bacillati > Actinomycetota > Acidimicrobiia > Acidimicrobiales > Iamiaceae > Iamia > Iamia sp. The sequence continues at coordinate 5,984 of NZ_DATLXO010000158.1, read as the reverse complement.
GCAGCACGACCTCATCGAGGTGGGGGAGCTCCTCCTTGAAGTAGTCGTCGAAGCGTTCCATGCGCACCTCCGAACCCGGGTCGTAGGACACGAACTCGAAGGGCCCGGTGCCGATCGGGGCCTGGTTCGCCGGGTTCTCCATCGGATCGGTGCCCTCGTAGATGTGGCTGGGCAGGATGGGCGCTTCGGTGACGTCGAGCTGTTGGAGGAGCGGCGCGTAGGGCTGGGCGAAGGAGAACACCACCGTCTGGTCGTCGGGGGCCTCGATCGACTCGATGTTGTTGCCCACCGATGCCGCGGTCCGGGAGTGGAGATCGAGGAGCACCTCCTCGAAGGTGTACTTCACGTCGGCGGCGGTGAACGGCTCGCCGTCGTGCCACGTCACACCCGAGCGGAGGGTGAAGGTGTAGGTGGCGCCGTCGTCGGTGATCTCCCATGACTCCGCCAGCTCGGGGGTGGGCTCGCCGTCGGCGTCGAGCTCGACCAGCCCGCTGAACATCAGCTCGGAGGCGGCGTGGGTCCCTCCACTGGTCGTGATGGCGGGGTTGAGGCCTTCCGGATCGCTGGAGATGGCGGCGACCAGGGTTCCTCCCTCTCCAGCGGCGCTGTCGCCGCCGGGGCCATCGCCTCCCCCTCCGTCCCCGCACGCCGCGAGCAACAGGACCATCGAGATGACGATCGCGCCGCCACTGCTTCTGCCCATGGAGATGCTCCCCTTCGGAGGCCCGTCCGCTCAAGTGGGCGGGACGGTATCCGGGGCGGGTGCACCTACGTAAGTGCGGTTCGCATGTAGTGCCCGACGGCGAGGCGGGGCGCTCGGTCGAGCCCCCCGTGGGCAACCTACGACGACGTGTCTCGCCCTCGTCTCCCCTGGTCCTGCGCACCTCCGGGACCGCCGATCTCCGGTAGACCGGCGACGGCTGGGTAGGGCCGGGTCGTGACGACGCCGCTCCGGATCCATCGCCCGGCCCCGACCGCTCGGGTCGGTGGCGAGCAGGGGCCGGCGTGGGTGCCGTGCTGAACGCGTTCCTGGCCGCCCTCGTGGCCGCTCTGACCGCCGCGGTGGGGAGCGTGGTCGGCGTCGGTATCGCCCGCCGACGGTGGGGGGTCCGCTCGACGGCTCCGCAGCGGGTGCCGGTGCTGGGCGGATCCGAGCCCGAGACCCATGCGTGGAGCCGGTTCCACGTGCGCTACTACCCGATGTCGCTGGTCTTCATCGCGTTCGAGATGGAGATGATGTTCATGTACCCGTGGGCGGTGGTGTTCGTGGCCGAGGGGGTCATGGCGCTGGCCGAGATGGGGATGTTCCTGGCCATCTTGTCGGTGGGGATCGTCTACGCCTGGCGCGAGGGCGCGTTCCGATGGCAGTGAGAGCGCCTCGCTTCCCCGTGCCGGTGGCCGCTGCCATCGGAGCCGGCGCGTGGGGCCCCGTCCAGGAGCTGCGGGCCTGCGACGAGCTGCGCCTGGTGACGACACCGCGGCACGCGACGGTGCTGCTCGTCGCCGGTGACGTCCCGGCCGAGCACCGCCAGGCGCTCGATCGGGTCCACGACCAGCTCCCCCACCCTCGGGCGGTGGTGTCGTGGACCGCAGGCCAGGATTCGTCGTCCGTCCTGGGCGCAGCCGTGACCGGCGACGTCGACGCCGTCGTCACCGCCGTGGTCGAGGCCCATCGCCGGGTGACCACGGACCCGTCGTCGTCGACGCCGGACCGCCGTCCCGACGTGGAGCCGAACGAGTGGCGGGGGGTCGGGCCCTTCGGTCAGGGCGGTGAGGGGATGATGGGCGGGACGCCCTACGGCCGGGCCATGGCCATGACCGGCGACGATCGCGACGGCCTGGCCCTCGACCAGCTCCACCTCACCCTCGGCCCGTTCCTGGACCCGCTTCCGCCTGGGATGGTCATGGACGTGACGCTCCAGGGCGAGGTGCTCCAGGAGGTCGACCTCCGGCTCCCGCCCATCGGTGGCGCTCCGTTCCCCGATGACCTCGGAGCCGATGACACTTCGGCCCCCGCCCGTCGGGGGCTGCGGTGGCTGGCCCACGCCCTCCACGTCCAGGGCCTCGACGCCGACGCCGCCCGGGCGGCGCGCCTGGCCGGTCGGTGCCGACCCGGCGTCGATCTGGTCCCCCCGTTCCGGGCCCTGCGGCGCCGGCTGCGGTGGACGGGATTGCGGTGGAGCCTGCGCGGCGTCGGGTCGATCGACGGCGCCGGTGATGCGGCCGGCCGGTGGGACGCCCGGCTCGACCAGATCGATGCCGGGCTCGCGGGGGACCCGGTGGGCGGCGCGCTCCCATCGGCCGTCTCGTGGGGCGCGCTCCCGGACGTGCTTGAGGGGCTGACCCTGACCGATGCCGTGACCACCCTCGTGAGCTTCGACCTGGCGGCCCAGCCGGCCACCCACGGGTCGCCACGATGAAGGACGTCCCCCACCTGGACCCGGTGACGGCGATCGCGGTAGTCGGTGCCGTGCTCGGCGTCGGCGCCTACGCCACTGCCGTGATCCGGGCCACGGCCTTCGCCTCACTGGCCGGCCACCGCGTGCGGCCGGCCCCGCTCCTCCGGCGACCGGCGGCCGAGGCCTGGTCGCTGGTGACCCAGCAGCCGGTGAGCACCGAGCGCCCCGATCGGGCCACCTGGGTGCTGGCCCCCGCGGCGTACGTGGGCCTGGCGGCGGCGGCGGTGAGCGTCGTGCCGTTGGCGCCGGGCCTGGTGGTCGCCGACGTGGCGACCGGGATCGTGGTGTTCGGGGCGGCGGAGGCGCTGGCCATCGTGGCCATCTTCCTCCACGGCTGGTCGCCCAACTCGCCGTTGGCGCTGATCTCCGCCTTCCGGTTCGTGGCCGTGGCCCTCTCCTACGAGCTGCTCAGCATGTTCGTCCTCATCGCCGCCGCCCTGCCGGCCGAGTCGCTCTCCCTCGGGGCCATCGTCGAGTCGCAGGCCGGGCTGTGGAACGTGGTGCGCCAGCCCCTCGGCCTGCCCCTGTTCCTGATCGTGGCCCTCGGGGTCACCTCGTCGGGTCCGCTCGCCGTGGTCGACTCCGCCGACCTCTCCGGCGGCGGCGGGATCGAGGACAGCGGGGCCCAGCGCCTGGCGTGGGCCGTCGCTCGGGCGGCGATGCTGGTCGCCTTCTCGGCCGCCGCCGCGGCGGTGTTCCTGGGCGGGTGGCAGGGCCCGCTCCTCCCCGGCGGCGCGTGGATGCTGGCCAAGACGGCGACGGTCCTGGTCGGGTTGGTCGTGGCCGGCGAGCGGGTCGCCCGGATCAGCCCGGAGCGCATCGTGCGGCTGTCGTGGTCGGTGCTGCTGCCGTTGGCCTTCGTCGACCTGGTCGTCGCCGGGCTGGGCTCGCTGTGATCGACGTCGCCTTCGTGGTCTTCGCGGTGGCCGCCGTGGTCAGCGGGTACCGGGTCTTCGCCACCGACTCCATGGTCCGGGCGTCGTTCCTGCTGCTGGCGTCGTTCCTCAACGTGGGGGCGATCCTGGTCCTGCTCCTGGCCGAGTACCTGGGCATCGCCCTGCTGTTCATGATGACCGTGGAGATGGTCGTCATGGCCCTCTTCATGGTGATGTTCATGATGAACCCGGCCGGCCTCAACCCGATGGTGATGGTTCACCAGCCCCGGCTCGCCGCCGCCGCCGGCGTCGCGGCGACAGTCGGGATCGGGGTCGTGGCCGTGGTCGCGGAGTTCCCCGACGCGCCGGTCGAAACCGGCCGCGACACCATCGCCGAGCTCGGCGCCGAGCTCCTCGGCCCGTCCATGCTGGTCTTCGAGAGCGCGGGGGTGACGCTGCTGGCCACGATGGTGTGCGCGGTGATCCTGTCCTCGGCCCGGGGGCGCTACGGCGACGGGTACGAGGGGTCCCTGGCCCCACCGCTCGAGCCCGGCGGGGACCACCGCCCCGAGGACGACCTGGTCGACGCCGAGGGCGGCGACGAGCACGCGGGCCAAGGGGGCCACGGGTGACCCTCGTGACGGTGCTGCTGGTCGCCGGGGCCCTCGTCGGCATCGGGGTGTGGGGAGCCCTGGCCCAGCAGTCTTTCGTCATGTTGATGATGGGCATCGAGCTGATGGTCAACGGGGCCATCCTCGCCGCCGCCGGGTTCTGGGCCCATGCCGGTGACGGTGGACCCAAGGGCCAGGTGCTGGTGATCGTGGCCATGGCGGTCATGGCGGTCGAGATGGCCATCGGCTTCGCCCTGGTCGCCGCGGTCTACCGGGCGCGCCAGGCCGACCTGACCGAGGACATCGGATCGTTGAAGGGCTGAGGCGGTGCTGGCGATCCTGTGCCTGACCCCGACCGCCGCCGGCGCGGCCGTCTGGGTCGCCGGCGACCGACGACTCCGGGCGTCGAGCGTGGCGGCCCTGGCTGCCCTGGTCACCGCCCTCGTCGTCGCCGTGGTCGCGGCCACGGCTCAGCCGTCGACGTCGATGCGCTGGGGGGCGGGGCTGACGCTGCGCCTGGAGGTGGACGCGGTCGCCCGGGCGCCGATCGTGCTCGTCGCCTTCGTCGCCCTCGCCGTGGTCGTCTACGCCCTCACCTACGGCCCGGAGCGGGGCCGGGCCCGGATGGTGGGGCTCCTGCTGGTGTTCGCGGGGACGATGGAGCTGCTCCTCGTCGCCGGCGACCTCCTCACCCTCCTGATGGCCTGGGAGCTCGTCGGCGCCCTGTCCTGGGGGCTGATCGCCCACCACTGGACCGGCGACGCCCCCACCCAGGCCGCCCACGCCTTCCTGGCCACCCGGGCCGGTGACCTCGGCCTGTTCGTCGCCGCCGGCGCCGCCTTCGCGGGGACCGGCGGCATCGAGCTCTCCGGCCTCGCCGCCGTCGACGGCGGAGGAGCCCACGCCCTCGCCGCCGGGGTGCTGCTCGCCGCCGCCGCCAAGTCGGCGCAAGGCCCGTTCGCGCCCTGGCTGTTCTCGGCCATGGCCGGGCCGACCCCGGCATCGGCCCTGCTGCACTCAGCCACCATGGTCGCGGCCGGCGCCTACCTGCTCGCCCGCCTGCAGCCGGTGCTCGACGCCGTTGCCTGGTTCGGGCCCACCGCCATCGCCCTCGGCCTGGCCACCGCCCTCGCCGGCGGAGCGGTGGCCGCGGTGCAGCCCGAGGCCAAGCGGCTCCTCGCCGCGTCCACCTCGGCCCACTACGGGCTCATGATCGTCGCCGTGGGCGCCGGGTACCCGGCCGTCGCCGTCGCCCACCTGGTGGCCCACGGCCTGTTCAAGGCCCTGCTGTTCATCGCCGCCGGGGTGGCGATCGACGCGTCGGGCACCGAGGCGCTGGCCGGCATGGGCCTGGGCCGCACCGTACGGAGCACTGCGGTGCTGGCGTCGGTCGGCGCCCTGGCCCTGGCCGCGGTCCCGCCGCTGGCGGGGGCGTGGACCAAGGAGGAGGTCGTGGCCGCGGCGGCCCACGTCGGGCCGTGGATCGGCATCCTGGTCGTGGTGGCCGGGGGGCTGAGCGCCTTCTACGCGGCGCGGTTCCACCTCCTCGCCTTCGGACCGGACCGGACGTCGACCGGCGGCGGCCCGGGGCATCGGCAGGCGGACCGTCGACGGTCCGGTCACGCCCGCGTGGCCCTGGCCCTGCTGGCCGGGCCCAGCATCGCCCTCGGCGTCGCGTGGCTTCCCGGGGGCGGGCGCCGGGTGCTCGAGGTGACCGGCGGCGAGCTTCCCGCCGGGGCGACGTGGGAGCTGTTCGCCTCGCTCGGGGCGGTCGTGGCCGGCGGTGCGGGCGCCGTCGCCCTGGCCCGGGGTGGCCGGCTGGCCGAGCCCGTGACGGCGCCGGCGGCGGCGTTCGTCGGGGGGTGGTTCGAGCTGCCCCGCGCCACCCGGGTCGTGGTGGTCGACCCGACCCTGGCCCTGGCCCGGGCCGCGGCCCGCGCTGACGACCGCATCGTCGACGCCGGGGTCCGGGGCGTCGCCGGGCTGGGCGCCGCCACCTCCCGGCTGCTGGCCCGGGGCGACGACCGCGTCGTCGACGC
>NZ_DATLXO010000157.1:0-32550 GCF_035575815.1 Iamia sp. | reverse complement strand
CCAACGAGGTGCGGGTCGGCCACCAGCGCATCGGGGGCCGCTGGACGGTCTCGACCGCCCACGCCGAGGTCCGCTGGGACGGCACCCGCTGGAGCACGCTGAACGTCAGCGCCCGCCCCGGACTGCTCCACGTCTATGAGCCGGGCTACGAGGACGTGCCCCTCGAGCCGGGACGGCCCTGGGTGCCGGTGCGGCACCGCTGGGCCTACGCCGTGGGCCGTCCGGACCACCGCTTCCACCTCGTCTGCGCGACCGACGACCATCGGGGACCGGGGATCGGCGCTCCGGCCGCTCAGACCGACGACGACGGGGACAGCGGCGGCGACGACAGTCGTGAGGCCGGGGCCGATGCCGAGGGCACCCAGAGCGACGCAGTGGAGGACCCGACCATGAGCCTCGATGACGTCGTAGTCCTGCGGCTCACCCCGCTCGAACACGACGTCCTGCGGGCGTACTACTCGGACTTCGCCGTGCTGCCCCGCCCGCCGGTGCTCGTCCCCCGAGCCCACGACGAGGCGGCCCGTCGTCTGGGGCGCTCGCGCGACTCGACGCGCAAGGCCATCGAGCGGGTCAACGAGAAGATCGCCCGGGTCGACGACGCGCCCACCATCGCGTCGGGCCGCAACGTCTCGACCGAGATCGGGCGCTGGCTCACCCGCGCCGGCATCCTCGACCCGACCTGACCCCTGGCATCGGCGTCGGCCGTCCCGTTGCCCGCCACCGGGTGCGCCGGCCAGAACAGACCCCAGGGATGTCGATGCCGCGTAGCCTGGTGCCATGACCCCAGCGCGCGTGTCGGTCGACCACCGCATCATGGACGGGGTGCTCTGCATCTCGGGTACGCGCATCCCCGTGGCGACCGTCGTCGGCCTGGTTGCCGATGGGTTGGCGGCCGAGGATGTCGTCGAGCAGTACCCTCAGCTGGAGCGGGACGACGTGCTCGCCGCCCTGGCCTACGCCGCACGGGCGATCGACGAGCGGCACCTCCCCTTCCGCACCACGGCGTGAGGTTCCTGATCGACGAGTGCCTCAGCACCCTGGTCGCCGATCTCCTCCGAGCTGCCGGACACAACGCCCTGCACCTCGCCGAACGCAATCTGCTGGGCCAACCCGACGAGGACGTCATGGCCGCCGCGGTGGACGAGGGACGCGTCCTGGTGTCAGCCGACACCGACTTCGGCGAGCTCCTGGCGAGTCGGGGGGCACCCTCCCCAGCATCGTCCTCTTCCGTCGCGTGGGACGGCTGCCGAGAGACCGCGTGGGCCTGCTGGTGGCCAACCTTGCGGTGCTGAAGGTCGACCTGGAGGCGGGAGCCATCGTCGTTCTCACCGACGACAGGATCCGCGTCCGACGGCTGCCGATCGCCGGGCCGGCGCGGCCGGGGTCAGCGCGATGAGGTGGAGTCGAAGCGCCGCAGCCGCAGCTGTTGGTGGACGACGAAGACGCTGCTGAAGGCCATGGCCGCCCCGGCGAGCATGGGGTTGAGCAGGCCGGCCGCGGCCAGCGGTAGGGCGGCCACGTTCTAGGCGAAGGCCCAGAACAGGTTGCCCTTGATGGTGGCCAGGTTCCGGCGCGAGAGGGCGACGGCGTCGACCGCGGCGAGCAGGTCGCCGCGCACCAGGGCCTCTGCGACGGCGCCGACGCAGTGCTCACACGTCATGCCGTTGACGGTGACGACGGTGGTGGTCAGGGTTGTCCTCCCGCGTGCGACGAACCGGACGCTCTACCCCAGGGCGGGTATCAACGACAACCCTCCGGGGGCGTCAGAGGCTGGTGGCGATCAGGACGAGGCCGAAGCCGGCGAAGAGGATCGACGATCCGATGCGGGTCGCCCGCTCGGGCAGGCGGGCTCCGAAGGCCCGGCCCAGCAGCACGCCGAGGAGGCCGCTGGCGATGATGCCGATCGTCGCCCCGATCCACACCGCCACCGGGTCACCCCTGGCGGCCAGGGTCGCGGTGGCGAGCATCGTCTTGTCGCCCAGCTCGGCGACGAACATGGCCACCGCCACCGACACCACGATCGAGCGCGAGCCCGAACCCACGTCCTCCTCGTCGTCAATCCCGCCGTCACCGGAGCGGAACGTCCACAGCGCGAAGCCGAGGAACATCACGCCGCCGACGAGGCCGATGGCCCGGGTGGGCAGCGCCTCACCGACCAGCCCACCGACCACCACCGAGAGCAGGTTCGTCGCCGCGTAGGCCGCGACCACGCCGACGACCACCGGCGCCAGGCGGTGCCGGGCCCCGAGACCCAGGGCGACGAGCTGGGTCTTGTCCCCCAGCTCGGCCACGAAGACCAGCCCCATCGCCGCCAGCAGTGATCCCATGCGCTCGTCGCTCCTGCGTGGGGCTCCCCGGACACGGCGGTAGCACGGTAGCCCGCTCCCTGGACCCCAAAGGAGCGGCACACTAAGCGCGGACCGCGTCGGACCGGCGAGGGTGTCGCTACCCGAGGGGGATGACGGTGGCGGGCCCCGTGGTGCGGGCGACGCCGGTGCGCTGGACGACGGCGCCGGTGCCGTCGGGGTCCGACGAGGTGTTGGAGCAGCCGCCGTCGGGCACCGACTGGTAGCGGGTCACCACGGCCACGGGGCGCACGACCCGGCCGTCGACGGTCGTGGCCGACAGCTCGCTCCAGCGCACGACCGAAGAGGGGTCGTCGCAACGGGCGAAGACCTCCGACCACACCAAGATGTCGGCCAGGCGGTCACCGCCGACGTGCAGCTCACGGACGACCAGCCCGTCGACCGACGCCGCCCACCCCTCGATGCCGCGGTGGATGGCGAGGCGGTAGGGGCGGCCGGGCTCCCAGAAAAGGTCCCGGGTGTTCGGGTTGCCGAGAGCGGAGGGCAGCGGGCTGATCGACCCACCCAGCTCCCGGCCGTCGGCGCCGTAGCCGCCCCAGTTCACCGCCGTGCCGCCGGGGTGGCGAGGGTGCCACTGGAGCCCGGCGTGCCCGCCGCCGTGGCGCCGACCGGGGCCCGGGCCCTCGACGAAGCTGGCCTGGAGGGCCCAGAAGTACAGGCGGTCGACCGTCGGCGGATCGACCACGGTGACCGTGGCCGACACCTCGACCAGCTCGGGCGGGCGCCCCTCCCATCGCCAGGCCAGGTGGAACGACGACGCACCGTTCGACGACGCAGGTAGCCCCGAGGTCCGCTCCCCCAGCGAGCGCGTCGCTCCGAGCACGCGTTGGAGCCAGCTCACGAGCCGGTCCCCGCGGCCAGAACGGCGGCCCGCGACCGACGATCGGTCTCGGTCAGGACCGACCCGGACCGGAGGGCCCGCATCGACCGCGACGGGTGGGCCCCGGGTCTTGTCGTCAGAACCGCCGATGGTACCGACGGCCCGGGAACCCGACCCGCTGTCGGCCGCGCCGCGACCTCGGTACGCTCGGTGCGGTGAGGACGGAGGTGGCCGACGATGGACCGGCCGACGACGGACCGGTCGCTCACGACGGACCGCGCGACGACGGGCTGGCCGCTCACGACCGTGCGCCCGTCGCGGTCCGGCGGCCTGATGCGGCCTTCGAGCGGACGTGGCTCGACCGTCGGTCGTGGGTGGATGTGGCTCGCGGTGCGGTGTCCAACCCCGACGACCTCGTCGCCGCGCTCACCGAACGGTTGCCCTGGAGCACCGATAACCAGATCTTCCGCTACGACCACTGGGTCGACGTGCCCCGCCTGGGCTCGGGCTACCGGCTGGACCAACCCCCGCACCCGGTGCTCGCGGATGTGCACCGGGCGCTCCAGCACCGCTACGGGGTCCGGTTCGGGTCACCGGCCGTGGCCTGGTACCGCCATGAGCGCGATGGGGTCGCGTTCCACCGCGACCGAGACATGAAGTGGCTCGATGACACCCGGATCGCACTGCTGGTGGTGGGGGCCCGGCGCCCGTTCCTCCTCCGACCCCGGGCCCATCGCCACGCCCACGAGCTCGACCACCACGGCGCAGTGGTCGACATCGCCGCCGGCGAGGGCGACCTGCTCGTCATGGGCGGCGGCTGCCAGGCCGGGTGGGAGCACTCCGTCCCCAAGGTGGCCCACCGCGTCGGGCCGCGGCTGTCGGTGCAGTGGCGATGGACCTCGCGAACCGGCCGCCAGGAGCGCGGCGGCTCCTACGGCGCCCCCCTCCACTTCTCGAGCCGCTAGTTGGCTGGTGTCAGCAGGGCCGACCGCTTCGGCCGTCGCGACACCTCGCGGCGGGGACCGACGGTCGTGGGCTCGTAGTGTCGGGGACGTGTTGCACCGCGACCCGATGACCTCGAAGCTCGCCGGGTTCGGCACGTCGATCTTCGCCGAGATGTCGGCCCTCGCGGACGAGACCGGTGCCATCAACCTGGGCCAGGGCTTCCCGGACACCGACGGCCCGTCCGAGGTGCTCGACGCCGCGGTCGACGCCATCCGCTCCGGCGTCAACCAGTACCCGCCGGGCACCGGCATGGCCTTGCTGCGCGAGGCCGTCGCCGCCCACCAGCACCGCTTCTACGGCGTGGCCCACGACCCCGAGGCCGAGGTCCTGATCACCGCCGGAGCCACCGAGGCCCTGGCCGGAGCGCTGCTCGGCATGCTCGACGCCGGCGACGAGGTGGTGGTCTTCGAGCCCATGTTCGACAGCTACCCCGCCGCCATCGCCCTCGCCGGCGCCCGGGTGGCCCCGGTGCTGTTGCGCCCCGACGCGGACGGTCGCTACCGCTTCGACCCCGAGGAGCTGCGTCGGGCGGTCACCGAGCGCACCAAGGTGATCCTGCTCAACACGCCCCACAACCCGACGGGCAAGGTGTTCGACGCTGAGGAGATGGCGCTGGTCGCGTCGATCGCCCTCGACCACGACCTGATCGTGGTGACCGACGAGGTCTACGAGCACCTCGTGTTCCCCGGAGCCACCCACGTCCCGATGGCGACGGTGCCGGACATGGCCGAGCGCACCCTCACCATCTCCTCGGGCGGCAAGACCTTCAGCACCACCGGGTGGAAGATCGGCTGGGCCTGCGGGCCCGCAGCCCTCGTCGCCGCCACCCGAGCGGCCAAGCAGTTCCTCACCTACGTCAACGGCGCCCCGTTCCAGCCCGCCGTCGCGGTCGGCCTCGGCCTCGGTGACGCCTTCTTCGCCGGGCTGGCCGCCGACCTGACGACCAAGCGCGACCGCCTCGGCGCCGGTCTGCGCGCCGCCGGACTGACCGTGTTCGAGCCCGAGGGCACCTACTTCACGACCGTCGACATCCGTCCGGTCCGGCCCGACGGCGACGGCATGGCGTTCTGCCGCTCGCTCCCCGACCTCTGTGGGGTGGTGGCCGTGCCCAACGAGGTCTTCTACCGGCGCCCCGAGCACGGCCGGCACCTGGTCCGCTTCGCGTGCGCCAAGCGCGACGCGGTGCTCGATGACGCCGTGTCGCGCCTGGCCGGGGTTCGCCCATGACCGCCGAGGAGGAGGCGACGTTGCGGGTCGCAGCGATCCAGCACGACATCGTGTGGAGCGATCGGGAGGCCAACTTCGCCCGGCTGGCCCCGATGGTGGCCGCCGCGGCCGGGTCCGGGGCCCGGTTGATCGTGCTGACCGAGACGTTCTCCACCGGCTTCGCGGTGGACGACCCCGACCTGGGCGAGCCCGAGGGCGGACCCTCGTCGCAGTTCCTCCAGGCCCAGGCCACCGAGCACGGGGTGTGGGTGGGCGGCTCGTGCCCCGAGGTCCCGATCGACGCGCCCGACGACGACCGCCGCCCGTACAACTCCTTCGTGCTGGCTGCGCCCGGCGGCGCTGTCCACCGCTACCGCAAGATCCACCCCTTCACCCAGGCCGGGGAGGATCGCTGGTTCCGCGCCGGCACCGACCTCGTCAGCGTCAACATCGGTGGGCTGCGGGTGAGCCTCTTCGTCTGCTACGACCTGCGCTTCGCCGATGAGCTCTGGCGGGTCGCCCGCGACACCGACCTCTACCTGGTGCCGGCCAACTGGCCCGAGAGCCGGCGCCTCCACTGGACCGCCCTGCTCCAGGCCCGGGCCATCGAGAACCAGGCCTACGTCGTCGGCGTGAACCGGGTGGGTGAGGGGGGCGGGCTGCGCTACTGCGGCGACAGCCGCATCGTCGACCCCTCCGGCGAGCTGCTGGCCACCGCCGCCCATGGCGAGAGCATCCTGCTCGCCGACGTGGCCGCCGGTCGCGTGGCGGAGACCCGCGACCGCTTCCGCTTCCTCCCGGACCGCCGCGGCTGACCCCGCCTCTCGGCGCGCGGGCCGCGGCGCCCGGGCCGCTCGCACGCACTTGCGGCCCGGACGCGCAGCAAGGTCCCACGGGCGACCACCCTCACGGCGCCCATCGGCTGGGGACCTCGGCCCGGCCCAGCCCGATCGTCCCGGAGGATGACAGCCGACGGCGGTGCGCTCGGCGCCCGAGCACGGTCGCACCGATCGCGGCGGCGAGCAGCGCGCCGATCACGGCTACCGGACGCACCGGCACCCCCGAGCTCGACGACGGGCCCGACCCGGTCCTCTGAACCGCGGAGACCACCTCGAGGTCCGAGGTCTCCTCGCCCGCCGGGGTCCGCGTGTTCGGCGGCGCGATCGTGGTCGCGCTCGTCGTGGGCGTCGGGTTGGTGGTGGTCGTCGGCGCAGGGTCGGACGCGGGCGGGGCGGTCGTCGGCGGGGGCGGTGGGGCCGGGGGCAGCGGCACCCATGCCGGGGCGCCGGTGAGAGCCGGGTCATCGGCCGGCCAGGCCCGGTGGATCGGGTACGCCGGGTCGACGCCGACCCACACCTCCCCGCCGACGAGGTCACCCAGCCAGCTGGTGCCCGAGGCGTTGCCGTAGCTGATGCCGTAGAGGCCCGGCGCCAGGTCGGCTGGGAGGTCGAAGGTGATCGAGGCGCGCAGACCGTGCCGGTGGCCCCGCCCCGTCTCCTGCAGGGTCAACGGGCCCAGCGGCAGCTCCGCGGCGTCGGGATCCTCCACCGTGCCGTCGGGGGGAACGGGCGCGAGGCGCAGGGTGGCGTCGAAGGGACCGTCCTCGATCCATCCCCGTTCCACGTTGCCCACGTAGCCGACGAGGTTCACCTGCTCGCCGGGCTCGTAGCGGTCGCGGGCGCCGTACAGCCAGGTCCCGCCGCCGGCTCCGACCGGCGGCGCGAAGGTGGCCACGAGGATCGAGGTGGCTGCGATGCACGCGGCCACGAGGGTGAGGGAGAGTTGGCGGAGGATCATGGGGCACCGTCCTGGGGGTCGTAGCAGCGGTCGTCGTAGGACGGGTCGAGCACGGTGGCGATCGCTCGCGCCACCGCCGGGCACGGTCCGAAGAGCCAGGCGTCGGTCTTGTAGGCCTCGCCAGCGCTCGTCTGCACCAGCCGGATGGGCTCGGAGCGGTGATAGCCCATGAGGCCGTCGGTGAAGGTCCGGGCCTCGGCCGGGAGCGACGCCCAGTCGGTGACCGGTCCGCCCCCGCTCATCACCACCACCACGAGCGAGCCCTCGGGCACCTGGGCGCCGGGTTGCGGGTCCTGGCTGACCACCGCGCCCTCAGCCACGCCCTCGTTGGCCCGGTCGAGGTAGCGGACGTCGAGGCCCACGGGCGAGAGGTCGATGCGGCGAACGACCGGGGGTACCTCCACCAGCGGGCCGACCGGCTCGGTCGACGGTGGGACCTCGGTCGACGGTGCGGGTGCGGTCGACGGTGCGGCGTCGATCGACGGTGCGGCGTCGGTGGTCGCCGGGTCAGGATCGGCCCGACGGTCGGTGGTCTCCGGTGCGCCGGCCCGGCGGTCGGTGTCGGGCGATCCGTCCCGGTCGACGAGCAGGAGGGCCAGGGCGATCCCCGCCAGAACCGCGACCGCCGCGGCGGTTAGGACGACCCGCTCCCGGCCGCGGCGGCGAGGAGGCACGAGCGCCACCACCAGCGGCGACGGCTCCTCGGCGCCGAGCCGGCGGCGCACCGCAGCCCACCCGCTCGACGGGCGGTGCGCGTCGAGGACGGGATCGACCGCGGCGCGGAACCACGCCGCGTCGTCGCCGGCTTCGTCGGTGTCGTGGGGATCGTGGGGGTCAGTCACGAGGGACCACCTCCTTCAGGGTGGCGAGGCCCCGGTGCACGAGGGAGCGCACCGTGGCCGGCCGGACGTCGAGGATGCGGGCGATCTCTTCGGTGGGCAGATCCGCGTAGAACCGCAGTGACAGCGCCTCGCGCTGGCGGGCCGGCAGCCCCTGCAGTGCCATCCACACCGCGGTCGACCGCTCGGGGATCCCGGGCGGGGGCGCCGAGACCGGGCGGGCATGGAGGTGGCGCCGGGCGCGCACGGCACGCCGTTGCTCGTCGCGACACAGGTTCACCACGATGGTGCGCAGGTAGCCGCCGGGGCTGGCGTTGCCCTCCAGGTGCGGTAGCAGCCGGACGAAGGCATCCTGCACCAGCTCCTCGGCCCGGGCCCCGTCGCCCAGCAACAGGTGCGCCAGGCGCACCAGGTCGCGTTGCTCGCGCCGGTAGAGGGCCTCGAGGCGAGCCATGACGTCACCGTGGACGGGCCCGTCACCGACCGGCATCGCGCTCGTCCTCACCCTGGTCACACTGCTCCAACGCCGGGCGCCCGTCGAGCGTTGCGGTCTCCCGTTCCGCAGGGCCTCGTAGGGTCGGCGCCATGGAGATCGCCGAGTTCCAGCGCCGCATCGGAGACACCTACGGCGAGCGCGATGTCGCCCGGGGCCGCCCGGCGACTGTGGCGTGGCTGGCCGAGGAGGTCGGGGAGCTGGCCCAGGCGACCCGCAAGGGCACGCCGGCCCAGCAGCTCCACGAGCTGGGTGACGTGCTGGCGTGGCTCGCCTCGCTGGCCGAGCAGCTCGGCCTCTCCCTCGACGCGGCGGCCCTGCGGTACACCGACGGCTGCCCGGCCTGCGGCACCAGCCCCTGCGCCTGCCCGTAGGCCCGGCCGGCGCGCGCGGCGGGGCCCGGCGCCGACGCGCCGGGCCCCGGTTGCTGGTGAGGGCGAGGGTGCGGGTGCGGGTTCAGCTGTGCTGAGGTCTAGACCTCCACGCCGATGACCACCCTGCGGTTCTGCTGACGGCCGTCGGGGTCGTCCTCCCCGCTCGGCGTCTCGTTGGGCGCCACGGGAGCAGACTCGCCGAACCCGGTGACGACGATGGCCTCGCCGTCGAGATCGCCGCGTTCGATCAACCAGTCCGCGACCGCCTGGGCCCGACGCTCGGAGAGACCCAGGTTGTAGTCGTCGTCTCCCCGGGCGTCGGTGTGGCCGTCGACGGTGATGCGCGCGCCGGGCGCCGCCTTGCGGGCCTCATCGGCGATGCGGCCCAGCACCGGGTCGGCCGACGGCCGCAGCTCGTCGGAGTCGAAGTCGAAGAGCACGTCGGCCGGGGCCAGGTAGGCGGTCTCCTGGTCGTCTCCGTAGACGGGCACCTCCTCCAACCCTCCGACGTCGCGACCCTCGAGGGTGCGCGAGGGGACGGTGACGCTGGCGACGGTCACGCTGGGGACGGTGACCGACGGGACCGTGACCGAGGTGATGCAGTCGGAGTCCGCGGTGCACGCCACGTCCCGGTAGACGATGTCCCGGTAGAGGATGTCCCGGTACGCGATGTCGCGGTACAGGATGTCCCGGTAGATCCCAGGCACGTAGCCGCCCCCCTCGGGCGGCTCGGGCCGGCACACCTGGGGCTCTTCGACGCCCTCGACCGTCACCGGCTCGACGGAGACCTCCGCCTCGCTCCCACCCTCGGCACCGTCGCCACCCGGGACCTCGGCGCCCGGAACCTCGACGCCGGGGATCGCCGTCCCCGGGATGGTGACCGCGGACACCTCGATCCGGCCCAGACACCCGGCGGGGGCGTCGTACTCGACGATGCACCCACCGTCGACCCGCTGGCCGGCGATGGTGAAGCCCGGGATCTCGAACCCGGGGACCGTCTCCCCGTCGACCACCTGGTCCTCGACGACCACGGGGTCCACCACGACGTCGTCGGTGACGACGTCGTCGATCTCGGTGATCGTGCGCCCCTCCCCCGGCTCGCAGCTCGGGTCCGGGGGGTCGTCGGGAGCCTCGGCGTCGGTCCCGGTGTCGTCGGGTTCGGTCTCCTCCGGGGCGTCGTCGTCGGGCGACTCGGTGTCCGACTCGGTGTCGTCGTCGGGCGGCTCAGTGTCCGGTCCGGTGTCGTCGGCCGGCGGGAGCGACTCACGCTTCGTCTCACCGGGCCCGTCGTCCTCGGTGGTCGCCGTGCCCGGTGTGCTGGTCGCCTCGGCGGTCTGCTCCTCGCTGCTGCACGAAGCAGCCAGCAGGACGGCCACCGCTAACAGGGCCGAGAGCACGATTCGGCGAGGCCGACGATCGGCGTGGGTCATCGATGTCATGGTTCCTCCTCGGGACGGGATCGTCCTTCCCCCGTTGGTCGCGCCTCGGCCCTTCCCGCGACCCGTCACGGCGCGGGGAGGCCTCCCCGGCGTCATCAGCGGTCGCCCGCCCGCACCCGCAGCACGGCGCGCACCGTGCGCCCGGTGCCGTCGCTGGCCACCAGAGTGATCGCCAGCTGCCCCTCGGACCCGGGGGTGACGTCGAGGCTGGGAGCGTCGGGGCTGATGCGGCCGTCGGGACCGACCCAGACCCATGACTCGGCGTCGCCCACGTCCGCGGTGAAGCTGGACGGCTCGCCGACGGTCAGGGTCTCGGGCCCCTCGACCGAGACGGTCAGATCGCCCTCGGACGCCTCGGCGCGCACCCGTCCCGACCCGATCTCCTCCGTCCTCGACCCCGAGCCGTCGTCGTCGTCGGTGGCCAGCAGGCGTCCTCCCGCACCCCCCGCCAGCACCGCGATCAGCGCGACCACCACGACGAGCCCCCGACGGGCCCGCCGGCGCTGCCCTGGCGAGGATGACGGGTGCTCGGTGCCGGCAACGGGCCCGGGAAGCGCCGGGGCGGGCAGGGTCGGGGAGAGCTCGGCCGGCGCCAGGGCCGCCCGCACCTCCGCCTCCCACTCGGCGGCCGTCGCGTGGCGGTCGCCCGGCGCCCGCGACAGGCCTCGGGAGAGGGTCGAGACGATCCCCTGAGGCCAGCCGCCGAACGCAGCCGACGGCCAGGTGCCGTCGTCGGCGGGGACCTGACCGGTCACCAACCACACCAGCAGCGCGCTGGCGGCGTAGACGTCGGTCCTCTCGTCGATGCCGGCGCCGATGCGCTGCTCGGGAGGGGAGAACCCGGGGGTCCCGACGGCCGCGGTGATGCCCGACGCCAGGGCCAGGTCCTTCGACAGGCCGAGGTCGCCGACGAGCAGGCGTTCGTCGGAGCCCACGATGCCTCGGCTCGTCCGGTCGGGGGTGGGCGAGACGCTCGGCGTCGAGGCCAGCAGCAGGTTCCGAGGCGTGAGGTCGCGGTGCACGACCCGGTGGGCGTGCATGGCCGCCAGCGCACCGGCGAGGGTCGAGGCGACGGCGAGGAGGTCTTCGGGGACGACCTGACGGCTGTTCGCCCGGTGGTCGGCGACCCGGCGGGCCAGGTCGCCCCGGTCGGCCAGGTCCATGACGATGAACGGCTGGTAGCGGTCGGTCTCGCCCAGGTCGTGGATGCCCACCACGTGGGGGCTGGCCACCTGGCGCAGGCGCCGGGCCTCGTTGATGAAGCGCTCCCGGACATCGGTGCTGAGGCTGTGGTTCTCGGCCAGCACCTTGAGGGCGACGTCGGCCTCGAGGCGCTCGTCGTGGGCTCGGTAGACGGTGGCGAAGGCGCCGGTCCCCACCACTGCGTCGAGGCGGTACCGTCCCCGGATCACGGTGCCGATCACCCGTCGGGCTCCTGGCGGAGGAGGGCGGCGGCGAGCGCCCGCCCCCGGGCGGCACGGGTGCGGACGGTGTTCTCGTTGAGCCCGAGCCGCAGCGCGATCTCCGCGTAGGGCCGCTGCTCGAGGTCGCGCAGCACCACCACGGCGCGGTAGGTCTCGGGCAGGCGGGCCAGCAGGTCATGCACGGCGGCCCGGCCGACCAGCACCGAGGAGATCCGCGCCGCCTCGCCCTGATCGCCCTCGGACAGCGCCACCTCGTCGCGCCGGCGTCGGAGGTGGGCGATGGCCTTGAACCGGGCCACGCCGCCGAGCCAGGTCGTGAACCGGGACTCGCCCCGGAACCCGCCGATGCCCTCCGCCACCGCGATCAGCACGTCCTGGACCACGTCGTCCACGTCGTCCTCGACGACGATCACCTTGCGGACCGCCCGTCGGGCCAGGCCCTGGTCGTCGACGGCCCAGAGGAGCGTCTCGAGCGCGTCGTGGTCTCCGTCGCGGGCCCGACCGGCGAGGGCGTCGAGCAGGTCCGCCGCATCCGGAGCCGACGCGCGCCGGAGCGCCTCACGCTCGCGGCCACCGTCGATCACCACGGAGAACCTACGCCTCGTCAGTCGTGGCCCAGCTCACCCCTCGCCACCGTGCCGGTGACGAAGCCGAGCAGCTGGCGCAGCATCGCCGCGGTGGCGCCCCAGACAGTGTCGCCGAACAGGTCGAAGAACACGATGGGCCGGGTGACGGGCCCGAAGTCCCAGATCTCCTCACGGAAGACGCCGGGAGCCATGAGCTCCGAGAGGGGCACCTCGATGGCGAGGTCGACCTCCGCCGAGCAGAGGCGCAGCTCGGGCGGCGTCGGCAGGGCGCCGACCCAAGGGACGATGTACGAGCCGCTCGTGACGGTGGCCAGGTGGTCGAGCTCTCCGATGATCTCGACCGAGGCGGGCTCGAGGCCGATCTCCTCCTCGGCTTCGCGAAGGGCGGTGTGCACCAGGTCGACGTCACCGGCCTCGGCGCGGCCGCCGGGGAAGCTGACCTCGCCGGCGTGGGCCCGCATGGCCATGGCGCGCCGGGTGAGGACCACCCAGGCCTCGCCGTCACGGTCATACAGCGGGGCGAGCACGGCCGACGCCCGGGCCGGAACGTCGTTCTGACGGATCATCCGCCGGATCTCGGCCGGCAACGACGCGGCGGCGAACCCGTCGCTCTCGACCGGCGACGGCACCGCCGGTCCGGCGGCGACGAGCGCGGCGCGCACATCGGACAGCGACGGCCGCCGGGCGTCGGGGGAGAGCTCGGCCCACGGCGCCGACGCTCCGGGCGCGCGGCCGCCGGGCGGGGTCGGGATCCGCTGGGGTCCCCCCCGCACCGGGGCGGACGAGGCGGGGTCGGTGCCCTCAGCCGCCGAGGTCACCTGACTCCGGGGCCTGAACGGGCACCGCTCCGGCCAAGGCCTCGAGCAGCGGGCGCAGGCCCGCCCCCTGGAGGCCGAGCATGACGGGCTCGGGAGAGGTGGCGCCGACCTCCCACTCGGTCCAGGTGGCGAGCAGCGCCGTGAGGTCGCTGGCATCGGGCGTGACCTCGGTCGGCTCCGAGGCCAGGTGCTCGATCACGTCGCGGAGCCCGCCGGTCTTCATGTTGCTCATGGTCCGGCCGGCAGGGACCTCGCCGGTCTCCCAGTCGGCCCACGCCGAGAGCAGCTTGGCCGGATCCGCGGGCGGTCGTTCCATGCCCGCAGCCTACGGGGTGCCCCGCCGCGCCCCGCCACCAAGACGACCCGCGATCGACGGTGAGCCGGTACGCGACGAGGCCCGGGCACTGGGCCCGGGCCTCATCGTTCCGCAGATCAGGCGCCGGAGCGCCCGACCCGGGATCACATCATGCCGCCCATGCCGCCCATGCCGCCCATGCCGCCGCCGCCTCCGGCGGGCATGGCGGGCTCGGGCTCGGGCTTGTCGGCCACGATCACCTCGGTGGTGAGCAGAAGACCGGCGATCGACGCCGCGTTCTGCAGCGCCGCACGGGTCACCTTGGCCGGGTCGATGACACCGGCCTTGAGGAGGTCCTCGAACTCACCGGTAGCGGCGTTGAAGCCGTTGGCCTTCTTCTTGGACTCGATCTCGCGGACGATGACCGCGCCCTCGAAGCCGGCGTTGTCGGCGATGAGCCGGGCCGGCGACTCGAGCGCCTTGTACACCGAGCGAGCGCCGGTGGCCTCGTCGCCCTCGAGCTTCTCGGCCACGTCGGACACCTGGGGCCGGGTGCGGAGCAGCGCGGTGCCACCTCCGGCGACGACGCCTTCCTCGATCGCGGCGCGGGTCGCGGAGAGGGCGTCCTCGATGCGGTGCTTCTTCTCCTTGAGCTCGACCTCGGTGGCGGCGCCGACCTTGACGACGGCGACACCTCCGGCCAGCTTGGCGAGACGCTCCTGGAGCTTCTCGCGGTCCCAGTCGGAGTCGGTGTCCTCGATCTCCCGACGGATCTGGGAGATGCGGCCCTTGACGTCGTCCTGGGACCCGCCACCCTCGACGATGGTGGTGTCGTCCTTGGTGACGACGATCTTGCGGGCGGTGCCCATCAGGTCGAGCGTGACGTTGTCGAGCTTGAGCCCGACGGTCTCGGAGATGACCTGGCCCCCGGTGAGGACGGCGAGGTCGGCCAGCATGGCCTTGCGGCGCTCGCCGAAGCCGGGGGCCTTGACGGCCACCGAGTTGAACGTGCCGCGGATCTTGTTGACCACGAGCGTGGCGAGGGCCTCGCCCTCGACGTCCTCGGCGATGATCAGCAGCGCCTTGCCGGTCTGCATGACCTTCTCGAGGACGGGGAGCAGATCCTGGACGGAGCTGATCTTGCCCTCGACGTAGAGCAGGTAGGCGTCCTCGAGGACGGCTTCCTGGCGCTCGGCGTCGGTGACGAAGTACGGCGAGAGGTAGCCCTTGTCGAACTGCATCCCCTCGGTGAAGTCGAGCTCCATGCCGAAGGTGTTCGACTCCTCGATGGTGACGACACCGTCCTTGCCGACCTTGTCGATGGCATCGGCGAGGACCTCACCGATCGTGCTGTCGTTGTTGGCCGAGATGGTGGCCACCTGGGCGATCTCGGCGCGGTCGTCGATGTCGCGGGCCTGGGTGGCGATGGCCTCGACGGCGGCGGTGACGGCCTTGTCGATGCCCCGCTTGAGGGCCATCGGGTTGGCGCCGGCGGCCACGTTGCGGAGGCCTTCCTTCACCAGCGCCTGAGCCAGCACCGTGGCGGTGGTGGTGCCGTCACCGGCGACGTCGTTGGTCTTGGTGGCGACCTCCTTCACCAGCTGGGCGCCCATGTTCTCATACGGGTCCTCCAGCTCCACCTCGCGGGCGATGGACACGCCGTCGTTGGTGATGGTGGGGGCGCCGAACTTCTTCTCGAGGACCACGTTGCGGCCTCGCGGGCCGAGGGTGATCTTGACTGCGTCGGCCAGCTTGTTCACGCCGGCCTCGAGGCCGCGTCGGGCCTCGTCATCGAACTTGAGGGTCTTGGACATGGGCTCTCCTACTTCTCGACCTTGGCAAGGACGTCGCGGGCGTTGAGGATCAAGACGTCCTCGCCCTCGACGGTGATCTCGGTGCCGCCGTACTTCGAGTAGACGACGGTGTCACCCGCGACGATGTCGACAGGGATGAGCTCCCCGCTGGTCTCGGCGCGACGGCCGGGACCGACGGCGAGGACCTCGCCCTGCTGGGGCTTCTCCTTGGCGGTGTCGGGGATGACCAGGCCACTGGCAGTGGTGGCCTCGGCATCACCGGGGCGGACGACGATGCGATCGTCGAGCGGCTGAAGGGACATGGTGCCTCCGTGGTTCTCTTTCGTGTCCCCAGGGACGGGGTGGTTGGCACTCATCGGTGCCGAGTGCCAACCCTAGGACCGCCGTCTGGCACTCGCAAGCCCCGACTGCCAATGCGGAGGGCCGTGGGGTCGGCCCGGCCGTCCGGCGACGCGGTGGGCGTTGTTATCAGATATGTTCTTCGGGCTCGGACGATTATCCGTTAGTTTCTTCGGGCAGCCCGGAGGAACCGATGAATAACGCAATCATCTTCGCCGAGGACCTGCCCGGTTCGACCATCCACGACCGCGTGGCGCGGAACGAGCTGGTGCGGCTCGCCCGGGGCATCTACTCCGTCGACACCGGCGCCGACCCTACCGATGTCGTCCGCCGTTCCTGGCGGGAGATCGTGGGCCGACGGTTCCCTGGCGCCGCGGTCACCGACCGTTCCGCCGTCTGGGCGCAACCCCACGACGGCTACCTGTTCGTTGCCTCCGTTCGGGAGGGAGCGCTCGAGCTGCCCGGCCTGACCGTCGTGTCGCGGAAGGGCCCCGGTGCGGTCGAGGGCGACATCGCCATCGGAGCCGGCGTGCATCTCGCATCGCGACCGCGGGCGCTTCTCGACAACACGAGGCCGACCCGCAAGCGCGGGGACCGGCCACCGGCCACGTTGTCACGAGCCGAGCTGGCGGATTGGATCGACCATCTCTCGGCCGTCGATGGCGTTGAGCAGGTGAGCGCCTACCGCGATGCCGCCGAACAGCTCACTGAGGCACTCGGCGCGTCGCCCACGAGGGTCGAGACGCTGAACGAGATCGTGGGTGCCGCCCGGGGCACGCGTGACTCGACATCTGGTTCGGTCGCGATGGGGGCTCGAGCGGCCGGAGTCCCGTTCGACCAGGGTCGGGCCCTCCGCTTCGAGCTGCTCGCCAACTACCTGCGCGACGTGATGACGACACACCCGGCCCTGCCCATCGATGCGCCGAGGCGCGCGACTCTGCCGTTCTGGGAGGCGTACTTCTCGAACTTCATCGAAGGGACCGAGTTCACCCCCGACGAGGCCGAGCGCATCGTGTTCGAGGGCGAGGTCCCCGCGGCGCGCCCCGATGATGCCCACGACGTCCTCGGGACCCACCAGCTTGTCTCCGACGAGGCCGAGCTCCGTCGCCGCACGGCGTCGGCTGACGATTTCCTCGAGCTGCTCCGGAGCTGGCATCGCGTGATCCTCGGCGGCCGGCACGACAAGCGACCGGGTCGGTTCAAAGTCGACCCGAACCAGGCCGGCAACACGGTGTTCGTCGCACCCGAGCTGGTCGAGGGCACGCTCCGGCGGGGGTATGAGATCCTCGCATCACTCACCACTCCGACCCAGCGGGGCACGTTCGCCGCGTTCCTCGTCGCTGAGGTCCACCCCTTCGCTGACGGCAACGGTCGCCTGGCGCGTGCCGTGATGAACGCCGAGTACGTCGCGGGGGACGAGCAGCGGGCAGTGATCCCGACCGTGTCACGGAACGACTACCTGCGCGCGCTGCGCCGGCTCAGTCGCCAGGATCGCCCTGACCTGTTCGTCACCTACCTCGACCGGGTGCGTCGCTGGACCGCCCGCATGGACTGGTCGAGCCTCGCTGTCACGCGCCGGCTCCTCGATCGCACCAACGCGTTCCTCGACGCCGACGACGCCGAGACTCGAGGTCTTCAGCTCCTCGACCCCGCGACCGACGACCCGGCCATCGCGACCGGCCAGCCGACCTGAAGGCACGGCTGCCACTGTCGATCCGCTTCATCGAAGCGCTGATCCCCCGTTGCGTCATCGCTGCTCACCGCTGGCCTCTCGGAGGCGCATCAGCTCCGGTAGGGCTTGGCGTCTTCGACCACATCGGCGTAGCGGCCTCCCATAGCGCTGAACGCAGCTTCGCGATGTACCGTACAATGCGCCGTACATCGAGTGGAGGCGTCATGGCTGTCAAGAGCGACCGCATGGAAGCACGGGTATCGCCCGAGGAACGTGACCGCATCGAACGCGCGGCATCCACTGCGGGGATCTCGGTTTCGGCGTTCATGGTCAGCGCAGCCGTCGAACGGGCCGACCAGATCATGGCCGAGGCGACGACCACCACCGTCCCGGCCGACTACTTCGACGACCTGCTGGCGGCGCTCGACCAACCCGAGCGGGCACCGCGCCTCGCGAAAGCCGCGGAGCGGACCCGCCGGCAGCGGCGGATCACGGCCCGGTGAGCCGGGTCGAGCCACTCGCCGACCACGACCTCGACCGGTTCCGCTGCGGGAACGACGAGCTCGACGAATGGCTGCGACGCCACGCTCGAACGGCAACCGGCCAAGGCACCCGCACGTACGTGCTCATCGACGCCGAGGGGGCGGTCGTCGGGTATTTCGCTCTCGCTCCGCACTTCCTCAACCGTGACGAGGCACCACCGAAGCTGGGACGGGGCGCGCCCGGTCAGATCCCGGCGATCCTGCTGGCCAAGCTCGCCGTCGCCTCGTCGATCCAGGCGCAGGGCCTTGGTGCCGATCTCCTCGTGGTGGCGCTCGGCACAGTCATCGAGGCGGCCCGGAAGGCCGGTGGTCGCATCGTCGTCGTCGACGCGATCGACGACGCGGCGCGGCGCTTCTACGAGCACCACGACTTCCAGTCCCTGCCGAACAACCCACGGAGACTGGTGATGAAGCTGAGCACCGCCGCGCAGGCGCTCGGCGTGCCATGGCCGTGACGCCCTCCGGGCAGTCGTCACGCGCCATCGGTGTTCTCCATTCCGTCGGGCCAGACAGTAGGTGACCGCGCTCTGAATCGAGTCGCCCTCCCGGAAGAGCCCGGTGCAGCAGGGTGGAGGCCCGCCGCTTCGGCCGTCAACCCGGCCGCCGGTCCCCGCCAGGCCCCGTGGGCGGGGCGGGCTGGGAGCGGGCGTAGACGGCGGTGATGACCTCGTCGATGGCCGGCTCCTCGATGGCGATGTCGACCACCTCGGCGTTGGCCATCACCCGAGCCACGACCGCGGCGGCCGACACGGCGTCGGAGGTGAGGCGGAGCCATTGGCGCACCCCGTCGACCCGGGTCACCTCGCAGCCCTCGATGCGGAGCGGCGCGACCGGCTCAGCCAAGGTGACCACGACGGTGCGGGTCGCCCCCGTCGAGCGGACGAGAGCAGCCAGGTCGCCGTCGTGGACCACCCGCCCGTGGTCGATCACCACCACGCGGCGACACAGCCGCTCGACGTCGACCAGGTCGTGGGTGGTGAGCAGGACCGTCACCCCCTGCTCCTGGTTCAGGTGGGCCAGGAACCGGCGCACGCGGTCCTTGGCCACCACGTCGAGCCCGATCGTCGGCTCGTCGAGGTACACGATCTCGGGCCCGTGGAGCAGGGCGGCGGCCAGGTCGCCGCGCATGCGCTGGCCGAGCGACAGCTGGCGCACCGGCGTGCCCAGGAACGGGCCCAGGTCGAGCAGCTCGTCGAGCACGGCCCGACGGGCCCGATGATCCGCCGCGGGCACGTCGTAGATGTGGCGCAGCAGGTCAAAGCTGTCGACGAGGGGCAGGTCGGGCCACAGCTGGGACCGCTGCCCGAACACCACGCCCACGCGCCGGGCCAGCTCGGTGCGGTGCCGGTTCGGGTCGAGCCCGTCGACGCGCACGGTGCCCCCGGAGGGGACGAGGATGCCGGTGAGCATCTTCACGGTGGTCGACTTCCCCGCCCCGTTGGGGCCCAGGTAGCCGACCACCTCCCCGCGCCGCACGGTCAGGTCGATCCCGTCGACGGCCCGCACCTCGCGCCGGATGCGTCGGAACCCACCGCTGCGCTGACGCTGGACGAACACCTTCTCGGCGCCGCGCAGCTCGATGAGCACGTCGGTGTCGTCGCACGTGCTCATCGGGGGGTCTCCGATGCTGGTGGCCACCGCGTCGTACGGCCCGTCGCCCCAAGTGGTGCGCGACGCGGTCGCCCTAGCGACCGCGTCGCGCGCCAGTTCGCCATGGATGGGCGGCCACGGGCCGCGGCCGCACGGTCGGGGCGGGTTCCGTGGCGGCGGGTTCCGTGGCGGCGGGTTCCGTCGGGGCGGCCCTGGGGCTCGCTCACGCGCCCACGCTCCGGTAGGAGCGAACCCCGGTGCGCCACACCACGGCCGCCACCAGCACGGCCGCCAGCGCCACGCCCGGCCCGGCCCACGCCAGGGCGGCCGGCGCGCCGAGCGGGTCCTCGCGCCCGAGCAGGCCGACGGTCGGGTAGTAGGCGGTGAAGGCGAGGGGCACCACGAGACGGGCCAGGTGACGGACCCACTCGCCGTAGATGCCGAGCGGGTAGGTGGCGAACTGGCGACCCCCGTAGGTGAAGGCGGCCGACACCTCGCGGGAGTCGACGAGCCAGAAGGTGATCGACGTGGTGACGACCCACACCGAGGCGTAGATGACCGCCCCCGCCGGCAGGGCGACCGCCAGCAGGGCGACGCGGGCCGGCGTCCACTCGACGCCCGCGCCGGCGAGGGCGACGACGAGCACCACGACGCCCTGGAGCAGCTTGCCGAGGCTGCGCAGGTCGACGTCGCCGGCGAGGACCTGGAACAGCACCCGGCGGGGGCGCAGCAACAAGGTGTCGAGCCGCCCGGAGCGGATCCACGCCGGCAGGTCGTCGAGGTGGCCAACGAAGAGGTCGGCGAGGGCGAAGCTGGTCTGGGCCATGCCGTAGAGCACCAGGGCGTCGGTCAGCGTCCACCCGGCCAGGGCGTCGACGTTGCCGAACACGGCCAGCACGGCCACCAGGTCGAGCATCATCAGCGCCCCGCTGGTGAGGACGCCGATGAGGAACGAGGCCGGGTACTCCGCAGTCGAGCGGACCTCGGCCCCGACGAGGCGCCCGTACAGTCGGGCGGGGCCGATGCCGGCGCGAACGGCGGTCGTTTCCTCAGCCACCCTGCACCACCACCCGGCGGGTGCCGCGAGCCTGCACGACCCGGCCCGCTCCGACCAGCGCAACGGCCCACGCCAGCTGCACGCCGAGCACGGCGGGCAGCGAGGGCCGGGCGGTGCCCGTCCACACGTCGGACACGAGCTGCACCGTCGCCGCGAACGGCAACAGCCGCAGCACCGCTTCGAGACCGTTCGGCAGCAGGGGCAGCGGAAGCGTCATCCCCGCCCCCACCAACCAGACCGTCATCAGCGCTCGCTCCACGCCGCGGGCGTCGAGCAGCCAGAACCCGCTGGCGGCGGCGAGGAACCGCAGGGCGAACGACACGACGACCGCCAGCGCCAGGGCCACGAGCACCGCCGGGGCGTCGATGAGCCGGGGCAACCGGGCGCCGAAGGCCAGCCCGACGAGGACCGGCGGGATGAAGCGCACCAGCACCTCGAACCCGGCTCGCCCGGCGTCGACCGCGGCCCACCACCCCTGCAGGTCGACGGGCCGGTAGAGGTCGACGACCACGTCGCCCGAGCGGATGCGCTCGCTCAGGTCCGGGCTGCGGTTGGACACGTTGACCACGCCGAGCATCCCCTGGGCCAACCAGACCTGGGTGATCAGCGCGGTCTCGTCGTAGCCGTCGATCGATGCGCCGCCACGGTTGCGGATCACCGCCGAGACCACCGTCGAGAGCAGGACGCCCCACACCAGGTTGGTGAACAGGGCGGCACCGGTCGCGCCCCGGTAGGTGGCAAAGCGGCGGAAGGCTCGCCGGGCCACCTCGACGTAGGTCCGCACGGCCGGACCCTACGCAACGAGGCCAAACCGAGGTGACCGATTTGCGGAACCAGCAATCCCGCCCCCGGCGCCGGAACGCACTCGGTGTGGCGCGTTCTGGTCATTCACGCGCCCACACGCGCCAGACCTCGGGAGCGATGGTCGGTCGCGGGGACGGCGTAGAGTCAGCCGGTCCATGGACCGGCTGAACGCACCCCGGGGAACCTTCGCCCTGGCCCGGTACCCCGCCCACCCGAAGGACCCGCTACGGGCCTGGGACGCAGCCGACGAGCTGCTGCTGCGCCACCTGGCCGAACGGGAGGATGACGGCCTCGACCTCGACGGCGCGGTGGCGATCCTCAACGACGGGTGGGGCGCCCTGGCCGCGGGCCTGGCCGAGCACCGCCCCACCTCGGTGTCGGACTCCTACCTGGCCCGGCGGGCCACGGCCGCCAACCTGGAGGCCAACGGCATCGAGCCCGGATCGGTCACCCTCGTCGAGTCGGTCGAGGCCGTGGGTGACCGAGTCGACGTCGCCGTGATCAAGGTGCCCAAGAGCCTGGCCCTGCTCGAACACCAGCTCCACCTGCTGGCGCCGAAGCTCCACGAGGGCGCAACGGTCGTCGCCGCCGCCATGACCAAGCACGTCCACCGCTCGACCCTCGAGCTCTTCGAGCGCCTGGTCGGGCCGACCCGTACCTCGCGGGCGGTGCGCAAGGCGCGCCTCGTGTTCCCCGAACGGGACCCGGCACTCGTCGCCGGCCCCAGCCCCTGGCCCCGCACCTTCCGCCTCGAGCCGGGCGGTCGGACCGTCGTCGGCCACGCCGGGGTGTTCTCGGCCCGCAAGCTCGACGTGGGCACGCGCCTCCTGGTCGCGCACCTGCCGGCACCGGGCGACCACCGTCGGGTCGTCGACTTGGGGTGCGGCACCGGCGTCGTCGGCCTGACGATCGCCGACCGAGATCCCCAGGCGCAGGTGACCTTCATCGACGAGTCGTCGCTGGCGGTGGCGTCGGCCGAGGCCACCTTTCGCACGAACCTCGGTGCGGACCGCGAGGCTCGGTTCGTCGTCGGCAACGGCCTCGGCGACCTCGCCTCCGGCCCGCCCCTGACCGATGCCGACCTGGTGGTGGTGAACCCGCCGTTCCACCAGGATCACGCCGTCGGCGACGCCACCGCGTGGCAGATGTTCTCCGAGGCCCGCGACGTGCTGCGACCCGGCGGCGACCTCTGGGTCGTCGGCAACCGGCACCTCGCCTACAACGCCAAGCTCACCAAGCTGTTCGGCCGGAGCACGGTCGTGGGCTCCAACCCCGGCTTCGTCGTCCTGCGCGCCCGTCGCCCCTGACGACTCCGCCCAGGTTGACGCCACCGCCTCGACCTGACCTCGCGGCACCGACCGTGCTGTCGCGCTCAGGCGCCGGCGCAGTGATGGCCGCAGGTCCTCGCTCATGGTCCTGCGGTCACCCACCGGTGATCAGGCCTACGAACCCAAGGCGGGGGCGTCGTCGACCTCGGTCGTGACGTCGTCGCCGAGGAAGCACAGGTGACCGGCGGCCACGGCGACATCGCTGAAGGGCTCCTCGTAGCTCCAGGCCACGTCGGCCGGCCCGTCGATCATCGACCAGTACGTGGCCCACCCCTTGTAGGGACAGTGGCTGCGGCTGGTGGAGGAGGTCAGCAGGTCGGAGCGCACGTCGGCGAGGGGAACATAGACGCGGTTGGGCAACCCGGTCTCGGAGACGACCACCGGTCGGGCCGACTCGGCCACGACCACCTCGCCGACGCGCACCCGGACCCGACGGCTGCTGCGCCGGGCATCGACGCGGTGGTACGGGTCTCGCAGGTGCCCCTCGACCGGTTCGTCCTCGTCGAACCAGGCATCGAGGGCGTCGAACGTGAAGGCCTGGAGGCCGCTCAGCCAGTTGGCGGCGGGCAGCGGGTCAGGGTAGGCCCACACCGCGCTTTCGGCGGTGTGGGCACCGACGGCGATCGACCAGTAGGCAGCATCGCCCTTGAACGGGCAGTGCGTCGACAGGTCCGCGGGCACCAGGAGGTCTTGGCGCACGTCGGCCTCGGGCACGTAGAGGACCGGGAGGATGTTGCTCTCGTGGAGGAGGTGGCCCCGCGTCGTGTCGAGGACCGTCTCGCCACCGAAGGTGGCCCGGGCCCGGCGGGGGAAGTCGGTGAGCAGGAGGCGGTGGGCCGGGCCGTCGATGGCGTAGTTGGCGGTGCCGGGGGGCCTGGTGCCGAGCGGGGCAGTACCGAGGGTCAGGGTCATGGGGGGTCGTCACCTCTGGTCGGGGCGTTGAGGCCTGGGAGGCGCCAACTGTCCGCCTCTGGCCAACGGAGGCCGACGACGAGGCATTCCGTGACCGACCCGCCGAGCCGTCGTGGTCGCTCACCGCGCCGTGGGAACCGTCCCACGACAGACGTGGTGCGGGCCGAGCCGCACGGTCGACGGGTCGGCCCTACAGGCCGAGGCCGGGGATGGCACCGGTGTCGAGGGGGCTGGGCCCATCGGTGCGCAGGCGGTGCCAGCCCGCCGCGGCGACCATCGCTGCGTTGTCGGTGCACATGGCCGGGGTGGGCAGCGAGACCCGCAGGCCTCGGGCCTCGCCCACCTCGGTGAGCACCCGGCGCAGCCGCGAGTTGGCGGCCACCCCACCGCCCAGGCAGACGCCCCGGGCGCCGGTCTGCTCGGCGGCCCGGAGGGCCTTGGCCACGAGCACGTCGACCACCGCGGCCTGGAACGAGGCGGCCACATCGGCGGTGACCACGTCGGGGTGGCGGCGACAGTGGTTGATCACGGCCGTCTTCAGCCCGGAGAACGACAGGTCGAGCCCATCGTCGATCATGGAGCGGGGGAAGGCGATGGCCGTGGGGTCGCCCGTCGTCGCCGCCTCGTCGATCGCGGGCCCGCCGGGGTAGCTGAGGCCGAGGTAGCGCGCCACCTTGTCGAAGGCCTCACCGGCGGCGTCGTCGAGCGTGCCGCCGAGCACCTCGTAGGACCCCGGGGCGTCCATGGCCACGACCAGGGTGTGGCCGCCCGAAGCGAGCAGCACCACGACCGGCAGCTCCACGTCGGGGTCATCGAGCAGGGCGGCGTGGAGGTGGGCCTCGAGGTGGTTCACGGCCACGAAGGGCACGTCCCACACCAGGGCGAGGGCCTTGGCGGTGGCCACGCCGACGAGCAGGGCGCCGATCAAGCCGGGCCCGTGGGTCGCGGCGACGGCGCCGATCTCGGCATCGGGCACGCCGCTCTCGATCAGGGCCTCGGCGATGACCGGGGTCAGCAGCTCGACGTGCGCCCGGCTCGCGACCTCGGGCACGACCCCGCCGTAGCGGGCGTGGATGTCGACCTGGCTGGAGACGACCGACGACAGGATCTGGCGGCCGCCGACCACGACCGCAGCCGCCGTCTCGTCGCACGAGGTCTCGATGCCGAGCACCGGCATCTCGTCGGAGACCGTCGGGGAGGACCGGTCGGTCATGCCGTGCGCACCCCCTGCAGGACGCTCGGGCTCGGGAGCGAGGCCTCGATGCCCGCCAGGCGGACCGCGTAGGTGTCGGTGTGGACATCGATGGCCCACATGATCACTGCGTCCTCGCCGTTGTCGACGTAGTAGCCCCGCCGCACGCCGGAAGGTCCGAAGCCGAAGCGGCTGTAGAGGGCCTGGGCTCCCCGGTTCGACGCCCGCACCTCGAGCGTCACCCGCTGCGAGCCGAGGGCGATGGCCTCCCGCATCAGCACCACCAGCAATCGGGTGGCGTAGCCTTGGCCGTGCTGCGCGGGGGCGACGGCCACGGTCGTGACGTGAGCGTCGCCGGCGATCACCATCAACCCGGCGTAGCCCACCACGGTGACGCCCCGGCGGGCGACGAGGTAGCTGCGCCCGTCGGCGACCGAGAGCTCCCCGAGGTACAGCCCGAGCGACCACGGCCGGGGATAGACGGCGTGGTCGATGCGCAGCACCTGGCGGAGGTGCCGGCGGCGCATCGGGGTGATGACGACCGGCCCCTCCTCCCCGACCGGAGGGGTGACGGCGGCGGTCGGTGGGGGCGACGGGTCGGCGTCCGGAGGACCCGGAGATGCGGCGGCGGCCATCAGGGGTTCGCCTCGGGCGGGCGCGGGCCGGGCACGCCGGCTCGCGTCGCCCAGTTGATCTCGGCGTCGGGCTTGCGCAGGTAGGTCGGCCGGACCTCCCAGGGCTGCACCCACTCCTCGCGGAGGGCCTGGTGGTGCGCCAGCAGGACGAGGTCACGGGCCGAGGGGTGGGTGTGGCCGTGGGTGCACACCTCGGCCCCCCCGAGCGTGTGGAAGTCCTCTGCGTAGCGGAGGGCCCCGTCGCCGAGGAGGAGCAGGTCGTTGCCGTGGGCCTGCAGCTCGGCGCAAAGATCCTGCGGTGTGCTCACCCGGGGCTCGGTGATGCGCTGCACCCCGCCGGGCACCTGGCGGTACAGGGCGGAGAACAGCTCGCCACGACGAGCATCGATCACCGCGGCGATGACCCGGTCGGAGAAGCGGGCGGGGAAGGCCAGCAGGTCGAGGCTGGAGATGCCGATCACCGGAACCCGCAGGGCCTGGGCCAGGGCCTTGGCCGTGGCCACCCCCACCCGCAGCCCGGTGAAGAGCCCGGGGCCGATGTCGACGGCGAGAGCGCCGACCTCCGAGAGCTCGACACGGGCCTGCTGGGCCACGAAGGCAATGGAGGGAGCCAGGGACTCCGCGTGGCGCCGGGTGCGGGCCGAGTGGGCCGAGGCCAGCACCCCTTCGTGGCCGCCGATGGCGCAGCCCACCTGGGCTGTGGCCGACTCGATGCCGAGGATCAACACGTCGGGTCCTCCCAGCGCGCCAAGGTGGCCCGGAGGCCATCGGCGCGGGCTGACCACCGCGGACCCACCGGCCGCAGGTGCCAGCGTCGCTCGTCGGCCAACGCGTCGAGCTGCGCCTCCTCCGCCTCGGCCGGGAGGGAGGCGAAGGTGATGCGGATCTCGAGGTAGTCGGCCGGCAGCACGGGCTCGATGGCGTCGCCCCACTCGATGACCACGACCGCACCCTCGTCGATCATCTCCCCCAGGCCCACGTCGAGCACCTCGTGGAGGTGTTCGAGCCGGTACACATCGAGGTGGTGGACCCGCAGCCGCCCGCCCTCGTAGGTCTGGGCGATGGTGAAGGTGGGGCTCGTCACCCGACACGGGATGGCCAGCCCCGTCGCCAGGCCCTGGGCGAAGGCGGTCTTGCCGGCGCCCATCTCGCCCGAGAGCAGCACCACGTCGCCCGGGCGCAGCAGCTCGGCCAGGGAGGCGGCGAGGGCGCGCGTGTCGTGGACCGTCGTGGTGCGGGCGAGCACGGGATCAAGCGGGGAGCGGGGTCATGGCGGGCGGGGCGGACCGTGCTACCCGTCGCGAGCAGCGCGGTCCCCGATGCGACTCGGGCACCCGCCGAGCGTACCGCCGCACCGCTCCCAGTCGCGGGCGAAGCATCCAGGGCGATCGCCGGCGCCGAACGTTCGACATCGAAGAAGGGGTCCGTCGCCTCCTGTCGAACACACCGATCATGACCAGAGCCCAGACCCCACGACTCGTCGCCCTCACGGCCGCCCTCGCGCTGGCCCTCGTCGCCTTCGTGTCCCCCTCTCCCGCGGGGGCTGCGCCGACGTTCGCCTCGGCCGACGAGGCCACCATCACCCCCGGGGCGGAGATGGTGACCGACGGTGCCCAGTGCACCGGCAACTTCATCTTCACCGACTCCGTCGACGTGTACATCGGTTATGCCGCCCACTGCGCCGGCCTCGGCGCCGCCACCGACACCAACGGCTGTGACGCCGGCACCCTGCCCCTCGGCACACCCGTCGAGATCGAGAACGCCGATGCGCCCGGCAGCCTCGTCTACAGCTCGTGGGGCACCATGCAGGCCGTGGGCGAGACCGACCCCAACGCCTGTGACTTCAACGACTTCGCCCTGGTGCGCGTCGACCCAGCCGACCACGCCAAGGTCAACCCGTCCATCCCCCACTGGGGCGGCCCGACCGGCCTCAACACCGACGGCGTGGCCGCCGGTGAGCGGGTCTACAGCTACGGCAACTCCAGCCTGCGCCAGGGCCTCGACCTCCTGAAGCCCAGGACCGGCATCAGCCTCGGCAGCGCCAGCGACGGCTGGACCCACCCCGTCTACACCGTCACCCCCGGCATCCCCGGTGACTCCGGCAGCGCCTTCCTCGACGCCGAGGGCCGGGCCCTGGGTGTCCTCAGCACCCTCGCCATCGCCCCGCTGGCGGGCAGCAACGGTGTGTCGGACCTGAGCCGGGCCCTCGACTACATGGCGGCCAACACCGACCTCGACGCCATCGACCTGGTCAACGGTGACGTCGCCTTCGACGGCGATCAGCTGCCGCTCGGCACCGGCACCGGCCTGGGCGGCCTCTAGGCCCGGCGCTCACCCCAGTCCTCGGGGACCGCTGGTGGCCGGCACGGTCCGGCGCTCCCCACCCATTCTCGGTCGGTGCGCTCTGCGGGGGGAGGCGCATCGGCCGAGGCGCGTTCGTGACCGATGAGGTTGCGACCTCGGCCGTCGCAGCCCTGATTCATCCGGGTGAGTCAGGCCAACGAACGCACGGCGCGCTCGACGGCGGCGACGGCCAGCAGCCGGACGTGGTCGACCGGGGCCGTGACGCCGCCGGTCGCGGCGGCGACGAGGGCATCGCCGTCGACCCTTGAGTGGGCCGGGACCAGGCTGCGGGCCAAGCCGTCGTGACCACCCTGGGCCACCACGAGGCATCCCACCTTGTCGAGCACGGCGTTGGTGACGATCACCCCGATGGTGGTGTTGCCCAGGGGCGCGGGGGCCAGCTGGGGCACGACGTCCTCGATGCCGTCCAGGCCGGAACCGTCGAGGTCGATCGACCCGTGGGCGTTGACTGCGACGAGGGCGGCCACCACCAGCGCCCCGGCCCGGACGGTCGCACCGCCGAGTCCCCCGGCCCGGGGCGCAGCCGGGCTGAGCCACCCCCCCACCGTCGCACCGCACCCGGCCCCGACCGCACCATGGTCCACCGAACCACCGGTCGCCGCGGCGCAGGCGGCCCGGCCCTGCGCCGGTCCGGGACGCACCGAGGCGGACCCCACGGCCAGGTCGAACAGGGCCAGGGTCGGGACGATCGGCACCGGGCTGGCGGGCGTCGGGAAGCCTCTCCCCCGCTGCTCGCACCACCCCATGACCCCATCCGCGGCGGCCAGCCCGAACGCCGAGCCCCCGGTGAGCAGCACCGCGTCGATGCGGTCGACGAGGCGGTCGGGCGCCAGCAGGTCGAGCTCACGGGTCGCCGGCGCGCCCCCCCGGACCTCGACCGACGCGGTGGTGCCCTCGGGCAGGAGCACCACGGTGCAGCCGGTGCGCGCCTCGGTGTCGCTCCAGTGGCCCACCAGAACGCCGTCGACGTCGGTGATCACCGGTTCAGCACGGCTCGGCGAGGGGCGTGGAGGAAGAGGGCGATGGGCGTCTCACCCATCCAGGCCCGGGCGTGGCCGCAGAACGCCGGGACGTCGAGCATCGATGAGGCCAGCACCAGGTCGGGCGGGCCGTGCTCGGCCACCACCACGGCGGCCGCCTCGGCCAGCGTGACCGCACCCCCGCGCAGGCGCCAGCGCCAGTAGGCGCCGTCATGGGCGACCACGTGGACCTCGTGTGCGCTGCGCACCGCGAAGCCCTCGGCCCAGGCCTGGTGGGACCCGGTGAGCCACGGCTCGACGAGCAGGACCCGCACCGTTGCTGACCTAGGCCCCTGCGCCGGGGGAGGTCACGCCGGCGACGGCGACGCCGCTCAGGCCGAGGAGGGTGCGGGTCGCGGCGCGCATGGCCGTCATCCTCGCGAATCCGTGGCGGTCCGCCGGGGCACTCGGCGTCCGAGGCCGCAGGTCACCTCGTAGGCGATGGTGTCGAGCTGGTCGGCCCACTCCTCGGCCGAGATCACCTCAGTTCCCTGGCGGCCGATCAGCACGACCTCGTCGCCCCGGGCCACCGACGATCCAGGGCCGCAGTCGACGGTGATCTGGTCCATGGTCACGGTGCCCGCGATGGGCCACCGGCGCCCGCCGATCAACACCTCGGCTCCCGCCGTCCCCAGCGCCCGGCGCAGACCGTCGGCGTAGCCCACCGGCACGGTCGCGATGGTGGTGTCGTGCGCCACCCGGTACCGCTGGCCGTAGCTGACGGCCTCCCCGGCGGCGACGACCTTGACGTGAGACACCTGGGACACGAAGCGGAGGGCGGGCCGCAGGTCGACGCCGCCGTCCAGCCCGGGGGCGGGCGGGATCCCGTAGACGGCGATGCCGAACCGCACCCGGTCGAGGCGGGCCGCCGGGTGGACGAGAGCTCCGGCGGAGTTGGCCGCGTGGCGACACGGCACGGCGACCCCGGCGGCGACGATCGCCGCGCAGACCTGATCGAGGCGGGCCAGCTGGACCTCGGTGAGGAGGGCGTCGAGCTCGTCGGCCACCGCCAGGTGCGTCCACACCGACGCGAGGTGGAGGCCCGGGTCGGCATCGATGGCGCGAGCCAGGGCGACGGCCTCGTCGGGCTGCGCCCCGACGCGGTGCATGCCGGTGTCGATCTTCAGGTGCAAGGGCCAGGGCCCGGCGCTGTCGCCCGCCGACACCGACGCCGACTCCGCGACGACCTCGGCGGAGTACACCGTGGGCTCCACGCCAGCGGCCCGAGCCCGTCCGACGGCACCCGGCGGCGGCTCCGACAGCAGGAGCACCGGAGCGACGATGCCTGCGTTGCGCAGCTCCTCGGCCTCCTCGACGAGGGCCACCGCCAATCCCTCGGCGCCGGCCGCCAGCACGGCCCGAGCGACGGGCACGGCACCGTGGCCGTACCCGTCGGCCTTCACCACCGACCACACCGCGGCCGGCGCGACGTGGGCCCGCAGCGCCCGCACGTTGTGGGCCACGGCGGCGAGGTCGACCTCGATCCACGTGGGGCGCGCCGGAACCGTCGCCATCGTCGCGATGTCCATGGTCGGCGGCTCCGGCGCAGACGGCCGGTCAGTCCTCGGCGATCATCGCCCGGATGACGTCGCCGCGAGCCACGAGGCCGACCAGGCGCCCGTCGTCGTCGACCACCGGCAGGCGCGACACGTCGTGGGTGTGGAGAAGGGTCGCGGCGTCCTCGAGGGTGGCGTCGGGGCCGATGGTGTGGGGGTCGGGCGTCATGACGTCGGAGACGATCCCGCCGACGGCCTTGCGCAGGTCCTCCTCGAAGCGCTTGCGCTCGCCGGGCCACTCGAACGACGCACCCAGCAGGCTGATCACCGTCGGCACGTGGACCTGGCCCTCGGCCACGATGAGGTCGCCGGTGCTGAGCAGACCCACGACCTTGCGCTCGGCGTCGATCACGGGGGCGGCGTCGACCCTCCGCTCGACCAGTGCGGCCATCGCGGTCCGCACCTCGTCGGTGGGGCCGAGGGTGACGACGTCGGTCGTCATCACGTCACGCACGGGAAGGGATCGGGGCACGTCAGTCCTCCGGGAGCTCGGCCAGGGCGGCGGGCAGGTGGGCGGCGACATCGCCGGCCACCAGGCCTCGGCGCCAGGCTAGGGCGCCGGCCCGGCCGTGGAGGTGGGCCGCGCCGGCGGCGGCCTCCAGCGGTGCGATCCCCTGGGCCACCAGGGCGGTGATGGCGCCGGTGAGCACGTCGCCGGTGCCGGCGGTGGCCAGGCGGTCGTCGCCCGCGGTCACGATCAGCGCCCGGCCCTGCGGGTCGGCCACGATTGTCGTCGACCCCTTGGCCAGCACCACCGCGTGGCGGCGGGCGGCCAGGGCCCGCACCTCGGCCAGCCGATCCGGCGCCGCGGTGTCAGCCCCGAGGCGGGCCAGCTCCCCGTTGTGGGGCGTGAGCACGACGGTGGGTCCCTGCGGTTGAACGGCGCCGTCGGGCCCGCCGTCAGCCGTGTCGTTGCTGGACGAGTCGTCGCCGAGCCGGAGCCGGGGCTGGGTCACGTTGCCCTCGACGTCGTCGGCCAGGGCGGAGAGGCCGTCGCCGTCGACCACCACGAACGGCCGGTCGGCGGCGCCCACCAGGGCCCGCACCTGCATCGCAGTCTCCGGGTCGGGGCCGAGCCCGGGGCCGACTCCCACCGCGGCGATGCGGTCGAGGTCGGCGAGCACCGTGGCCGCCCACCCGTCGGCCGGGAGCTCGACGCCGACCACCTCGGTGGGAGCGCCCGGGTCGCTCGCCAGGCCGGGCGTCGAGAGGCGAACGTAGCCGGCCCCGGCCCGCTGCGCCCCGGCCGCCGAGAGGTGGGCGGCGCCGGTCATCCCCGGTGATC
This sequence comes from Iamia sp., assembly GCF_035575815.1. NCBI lineage: Bacteria > Bacillati > Actinomycetota > Acidimicrobiia > Acidimicrobiales > Iamiaceae > Iamia > Iamia sp. The sequence continues at coordinate 978 of NZ_DATLXO010000157.1, read as the reverse complement.
CGGCGACGATCCAGCACGCCGCTCGCCACTTGTGGGAATCCCGGGCCCGTTCGGGCAGCCACCGGGCGAGGTCCACGGACTCCACCAGGTGGGTCCGGGCCGAGGTCACGTCCAGGCCGATGTCGGCCACCACGACATCGCCCGCGAGCTCGGGACCCCGGCCGAGGAGCAGACCGGGCTTCAGGGCGGCGAAGGTGACCGTGCGCACCGCGGTCCATGGCGCGCCGTGGACCTCGCCGGTGAGGCCATCGACCCCCGACGGGATGTCAACCGCGAGCACCCGTGTGCCCGCCGCGACCTTCGGCGGGTGCCAGTCGCCCCGGAAGCCGGTGCCGTAGGCCGCGTCGATGAACAGGTCACAACGTGGGAGCTCGTCGAGCAGGTCCGCGGCGTCGAGCACCTCGACCCGCACGCCCCGACGGGTGAGGCGCTCCGCGGCGGCCCGGCCGTCGGCCCCGTTGTTGCCCTTCCCCGCCACCACCACGACCCGACGCCCGTACGCCCCGCCGAGGAGGCCAAGGGCCTGGCCGGCGACGGCGGCGCCGGCCCGGTCGATCAACACGTCGGTCGGCTCGGCCGCGGCGGCGTCGATGGCACCCATCTCCTCAGGGGTCACGACCGGGATCACGCCGCCATGGTGCCCCGTGAGCGCCGGCGCCGCGGCCGGGCGCGTGAGGCACCGGGCTGGCGGCCACCTGGGCGGGGCCTCGGCGCGAGTGCTCGGTACTGTCCACCCACCCCTCGCCCCTTTCACCGACCGCATCACTCACCGGAACCCTGCTCGACACGGTGCACGTGGGATTGCCGCTTGACAGAGCGAACTGACGTTCGATACGATGCGGTTCTCCCTTCGAGGACCAGGGTTGCGGTCCTCTCCCCGTTCCTGCTCGACGCCCACCGGTGGTGGTCGTCGCTTCTGCCTCGGAGGTGAGCCGTGTCCGACCTGTCAACGTCCCCGCCCGACGCGTCGCCGCGCTC
>NZ_DATLXO010000156.1:0-26066 GCF_035575815.1 Iamia sp. | reverse complement strand
GGTCCGCAAGGCAGCCGGCATCGACTTCGTCGGGTTGGATCCCTCGACCAGCTGGATGATCGCCGAGGTCGAGATGGACGAGCCGGAGCTCGGCATGCGCCGCGAGGGTGGTGGCATCGGTCCCGTCAACCGGGCGGAGGGTGGGGGACCGTTCCGGGTCGTGCTGACCGACCGGCACATCGAACACACCAGCGAGCCGACCCTGGAGGATCTCAGCGAGGCACTCATCGGCGCCTACGGAACGGACTTCGGGGTGCGCAGCCCGACCTGGATCTCCCGTTTCACTGACATGAGCCGGCAGGCAGCCTCCTACGCCACGGCCGTGTGCTGCTGGCCGGGGACGCCGCACACGTGCATCCCCCGCAGGGCGGTCAGGGCCTCAACACGGGCGTGCAGGATGCCGTGAACCTGGGATGGAAGCTGGCCCAGGTGGTGAACAAGACATCACTCGAGAGCCTCCTGGACACCTACCACGCCGAACGGCATCCGATCGGTGCCCGGGTGTTGCACAACACCATGGCGCAAGTCGCGCTCAGCAGCCCCGACGACCGTCACCAGGCCCTCCGCGACACCATTTCACCCTGCTGCACGACGCCCGGCCCGTGCTCCTCAACCTCGGTGAACCCGGCGGCTTCGACACCTCTCCTTGGGCGAATCGAGTCCGGTTGGTCGACGCCCGACACGATGGCACCTGCGAGCTCCCGGTCCTTGGCGAGATCGCTGCGCCCCCGGCCGTGGTGATCCGACCCGACGAGCATGTCGCCTGGGCGGGAGACCTCACGAACCCAGAGCTGCCCCAAGCACTTGCGACCTGGTTCGGAGCGGCCACTCCGGCTTAGAACCCGACAGCCGAGCGCCATCACGCCCATCACCTATGTGCCGTTCAGAGACAGCGCAGACGCCGGCGGACGCACTACGAGCCGGCCGACGGGGACGGGTCGCCGCCGTGGGGCCGGCCTCCGGGCCGGGAGACGGCCTCGGCGGCGCGGATCGCGCCGCCCTCGAGCGCGTTGCGGACGGTGGTGCCCGACAGCCAGGCCGCGAGGAAGCCGGCGGCGAAAGCATCCCCGGCGCCGGTGGTGTCGACCACCTCGACGGGCTTCGCCCGGACGTCGAGCACCTCGTGACCATCGGTCCACGACGCCCCGGCCTCGCCCCGCTTGGTGATCAGCGCCCCGACGGAGCCCAGCACGGCGTCGGGGCCCCCGAGGGCGTCGAGCTCGGCCTCGTTGGCGAAGAGCACCGCCGCACCCCGGGCCAGATCGAGGAAGGTCCCGCCCCCGAGGTCGCGGATCGGTCCTGCGCTGGCGGCGTCGACCGACAGCCCGACGCCAGCGTCCCGGGCCCGGCTGACCACCAGCTCACCCGCGGCTCGGGAGCCGGGGTGCAGCAGGGTGTAGCCCGAGAGGTGAACCCACCCCACCTGGCCGAGGGGGAGCCCGGCATCGTCGAGGAGCACGCCGGTCAGCTCGGCGCCGAGGAGGTCGTTGGCCCCCCGGTCCGGCAGCATCGTCCGCTCGCCGGCGGGGTCGACCACCACGACGCAGGCCCCGGTGCGGGCCCCGAGCAGGACGGGACCAAGGTGCTCGACGCCGTGGGCCGCCAGCTCCGAGCGGGCCGAGGTGCCCAGGGGATCGTCGCCCACCGCGGCCAGGAGCGACACCGAGCGCCCGGACCAGGCCAGCCAGGCGGCGGTGTTGGCGGCCGACCCGCCGCCCCCCGACCGGATCGTCGCCGCCGTGTCGGAACCGGGCCGGAGGCCCCCGTCGGGCACGACGACGACGTCGACGAGCAGGTCGCCGACCACGAGCACCCGGTGCGGCCCGTTGCCCGACGGCGGGGCGGCGGGCTCAGGCACCGGCGGCGTGGGCGACCGCGATGTGCCCGGCCAGCGAGGCGTTGGCCAGGACCAGGTCCACGTTCACCACGAGGCTGGCCCCGGCGGTCGCCTGGTGGAAGTGGGCCAGCAGGAACGGGGTGACGTCCTTGCCCCGCACCCCGACCTTCTCGGCCAACGCCAGGCCCTCGGCCAGCACCCGGTCGTGCATGGCGGCGGGGAGGGCGTCGTCCTCGGCGACCGGGTTGGCGACGACGAGGGCGGATCGGTCGGTGGCCAGCGCGGTGCGCGCCGCCATGATCCCGGCGACCTCCTCAGGGGTGTCGACCCTCCAGTCGATCGGGTGGCCCGAATCGGGTCGGTAGAAGCCGGGGAAGCGATCGGTGCCGTACCCCACCACCGCGACGCCGATGGTCTCGAGTCGCTCGAGCGTGGCCCCCACGTCGAGGATCGACTTGACGCCGGCACAGACGACCGTGATGCCGGTGCGGCCCAGGGTCTGGAGGTCGGCCGACTCGTCCCAGGACGACGCCGCATCGCGGTGCACGCCGCCGATGCCGCCGGTGGCGAACACCTTGATGCCGGCGAGGGCGGCGAGGTGAGCGGTGGCGGCGACGGTGGTCGCGCCGTGACCCTTCCGGGCCGCCACCACCGCCAGGTCGCGGGCACTGACCTTGGCCACCTCGTCGGAGGAGGCGATCACGTCGAGCGCCTCGTGGTCGAGGCCGATGCGGGCGATCCCGTCGACCACGGCGATGGTGGCCGGCACCGCCCCGGCGGCCCGGACGGCGATCTCGATGCGGGCCGCCACCTCGAGGTTGTCGGGGCGGGGCAGGCCGTGGCTGATGAGCGTCGATTCGAGGGCCACGACCGGGGCACCGACAGCCAGGGCCTCGGCCACCTCGGGCGCGATCAGGGCCACTGGCGTGCTGGGCGGGTCGGGCACAATGGCGTCGGGCACCGGCCGAGTGTGCCACGAGCGCCCGTCGGGAGAGTCCGAGCGCGCCGCCCGGGATCCCGGCGCCGACGGTGCGACCGACTGCGTCTCGCATCGCCGCCGAACGGTCGGCACCCGGCGAAGGTCTTCTTCGCGTTCGCCTCCGCGCCGGCCGTGCGCTGCCCGTCGGGTCACACGGTTCGGCGGCTGGGGCTCGATCCACCTCTGCGGCCGCCTTCGAGGCTCGCGGCCTCGGCGCTCAGGGCCCCGGCGCGAGGTGGGCCACGAGGGCGGCGACGAGGCCGTCGATGGTGTGCTCGTCGGCCTGAACGGCGACGCTGAGGCCCAGGTCGCGGGCGGTGGCCGCGGTGACCGGTCCGATGCAGGCCACGACCGGGGGCACCGACTCGGCGCCGAAGGCCCCAACGAAGCGGCTCACCGTCGACGACGAGGTGAAGGTGATGGCATCCGCAGCGCGGACCCGCGCCCGGGCGTCGTCGTCGACCGTGGCCGCCACGGTGCGGTAGGCGGCGACCACTGCGACCTCCCAGCCCCGGGCCCGCAGCCCGTCGGGCATCACCTCGCGAGCCTCCTCGGCCCGGGCCAGCAGCACCCGCCGGGAGGCCGCCCGATCGGTGGGCGGGTCGGGGAAGACCTCGAGCAGGGCCTCGGCCACGTAGCGCTCGGGCACCAGGTCGGCCACGACGCGGTAGCGCTCGAGGGCCGCCGCGGTGCCGGGGCCGATGGCCGCGACCCGTACCCCGCCCAGGGCGCGCGTGTCGGCGATGCCGGCAAAGGTGCGGTCGACCCCGTTGGGGGAGGTGAACACCACCCAGTCGTTCGCCGCCAGGTCGGCCACGGCGGCGGACAGGGCGACACCGTCGTCGGAGGGCGGGCCGATCTCGATCACCGGCACCTCGATCGGCTCGGCGCCCACGGTGAGCAGGGCCCGGCTCAGCTGCGACGCCTGGGCCCGGGTGCGGGTGACGACGACCCGGGTGCCGAAGAGGGCCCGGCTCTCGAACCAGCTCAGCTCGGTGGCTGCGACCCGGCCGACGACGATGACCGACGGCGACTCGAGCGGGTGCTCACCGAGGGTGGCCAGCGTGGCCCGGATCGAGCGCTGGTCGGGCCGCGTGCCCCAGCGCACCGCGGCGGCCGGGGTGTCGGGGGCCAGCCCGGCGTCGAGCAGGCGGGCCGAGATCCGGGGCCAGCGGGCGACGCCCATGAGGATGACGAGAGTGCCGCCCAACCGCGCCGCTGCATCCCAGTCGATGCTGCCCTCGCCGGCGGCGGGATCCTCGTGGCCGGTGATGACGGTGAAGGCGGTCGAGGAGAACCGCTGGGTCACCGGGATCCCGGCGTAGGCCGGCACCGCGATGGCAGAGGTGATGCCGGGCACGACCTCGTAGGCGACCCCGGCGGCGGCCAGGGCCGCGGCCTCCTCACCGCCGCGGGCGAACACGAAGGGATCACCGCCCTTCAGCCGCACCACCCGCTGGCCCCGGAGCCCCCGCTCGACGAGCAGCTCGTTGATCTGCTCCTGGCCCAGCCGGGCCCGGCGGGGCGCCTTGCCCACGTCGATGCGCTCGCTCTCGGCGGGGGCCAGGTCGAGCAGGGCCGCGGCCGACAGCCGGTCGTGCACGACGACCTCGGCGGTGGCCAGCACCTCCGCGCCTCGCAGGGTGAGCAGCCCGGGGTCACCGGGTCCCGCGCCGACCAGGTGGACCGTCACCCCGCCGACAGTACGCGCCCTGCCGCCCGCGCCCTCCGCTCCGCCCTGAGCGCGACGTCAGGCCGCGCCGACCGCGGCTCGGAGGCGGCGGGCCAGCTCGGCGCCCAGCGCGACGCCGTCGGCGCCGGTGGCCTCGGCTCGCTGCACCTCGTCGTCGTCGCCCGCCAGCAGGGCTCGGACCCACACCGTGCCCGCCGCGGTGATCTCCGCGTAGGCCCCCGCGGGCAGGTCGCAGTCGCCTCCGAGCTCGGCGAGGAAGGCCCGCTCGGCATCGACCCGGCGCCGGGTGGTCGGGTGCTCGATGGCGGCGACGAGGGCGGCGGCCTCGGTGTCGCCGGCCCGGGTCTCGACGGCCAGCGCAGCCTGACCCACCTGGGGCAGGACGGTCCCGACCTCGAGGGCCTCGCTGATCCGCCCGGCGAGGCCGAGGCGCTCGAGGGCGGCGACGGCGACGACGATCGCCCCCCCGTCGGGGACCTTCCCGAGGCGCGTCGCCATGTTGCCCCGCAGCTCCACGAAGCGCAGGTCGGGCCGGAGGGCCGCCAGCTGCACCCGCCGGCGCTGCGAGCCCGTGGCCACGGTCGCACCGGCGGCCAGGGCGTCGAGGGGGCGACCCACGAGGGCGTCGCGGGGATCTCCACGCTCGGGGACGGCCGCAAGGGCCAGGCCCTCCCCGGTGACGGCGGGCAGGTCCTTGGCCGAGTGCACGGCGAGATCCGCGGCACCGTCGAGCACGAGGCGCTGCACCTCGGTGGCGAACACGCCCTTGCCGCCGATCTCGGAGATGGGCACGTCGACGCGGCGATCACCCAGCGTGTCGGTGCCGACGACGTCGACGGCCAGGCCCGGGTGCGCCGCGATCAGGAGGGTGGCGACGTGCTCGGCCTGCCAGCGGGCGAGCGGGCTGGTGCGGGTCGCCAGCCGGAGGCGGGTTCCCGGTCCGGGTTTCACGGCCCTCCCCCGGCCGAGGCCGCGGTCGGCGGCACTAGCCGTCGAGGTCGGTGAGGTCGTAGATGTGACGCAGGGCCTCGGCCAGGCGATCACCGGTCGGCGTGCCCGCGAGGGTCTTGAGCTTCACCGTCGGCTCGTGCAGCACCTTGGCCAGCAGGGCGTGGGTGAGGGCGTCGACCGCGGCGCGCTGGCGGTCATCGAGGTCGGCGAGGCGGGTGGCGAAGCGGTCGAACTCGGCCTGGCGGAGATCCTCGGCCCGGCGGTGCAGAGCGGCGACGAGAGGGGCGGCGGAGCGGGCCGAGACCTCGCTGCGGTAGCGATCGACCTCTTCGGCCACGATGGTCTCGACGGCGGTGATCTCGCGGCGGCGGCCTTCGACGCCGGCCTGGGCGAAGCGCCGCAGGTCGTCGATGTCGAGGAGGGTGACGCCGGGGAGCTCGCCCACCGAGGGATCGACATCGCGGGGCACGGCCACGTCGACGACGAGCAACGGGTCGCGGGCCCGGCGGACGAGGGCCGGCTCCAGCTCGGTGTGGTCGATGATCACCGAGGTGGCGCCGGTGGAGGTGAGCAGCACGTCGCACTGCGCCAAGGCCTCGGGGAGACCCGAGAGGGCCACGACCTCACCGTCGACCTCCAGGGCGAGGGCGGCGGCCTTCTCTGCGGTGCGGTTGGCCACCAGGACACGAGCGGCGCCGGCGCCGCGGAGCGCGGTGGCCATCGAGCGGCCCATGGCCCCGGCGCCGATGACGAGGACGGTGCGGCCCGAGACGGTGCCGAGGTGCTCGGCGGCCATCTCGACCGCGGCGTGGGACACCGAGGCGGTGCCCCGGGCGATGCCCGTGTCGGTACGGGCCCGCTTGCCGGTCTCGACGGCGTGACGGAAGAGCAGGTTCAGCACGGGTCCGACGGTGCCCTCGGCGACGCCCACCTTCCAGGCGGTGCGCACCTGGCCCTGGACCTCGGTGTCGCCCAGGACGTCGGAGTCGACGCCGGCGGTGACCCGGAACAGGTGGCGGACCGCCTCGTCGTCGTAGTGGACGTAGAGGTGGTCGGCGAAGTCCTCGGGGGCGACGTGGGCCAGCTCGGCGAGGACGTCGCGGACCTCCTGGTAGGCGGCGTGGAAGCGCTCGGCGACGATGTAGGCCTCGGTGCGGTTGCACGTCGACACGAGGACGGCCTCGGTCACGTGGTCGCACGTGGCCAGTGCGGTGAGCACCTTGGGCACGCGGGCACCGTCGAACGTGAGCCGCTCGAACAGGTCGAGGGGCATCGTCCGGTGGTTCAGGCCGATGACGACGACAGACACGCCTTCAGCAACTCCTTCGCAGCTTGGATCCTTCCGGCGCGGATCTCGTCCAGCATCCCCGACCGGAGGGCACCTTGCCAATCGAGGCCCTCGGTCGTGCGACCCTCGGCGCGGATGCGGTCGCGCTCCTCGGCCAGGACCTCGAGGAGGACCTCGAGCTCGGGGCCCAGCCGGCCGTCGAGCTCGGATCGCAGCCACGAGGCCAGGGCCGGGCTGCGACCCTCGGTCGACACCGTGACCAGAAGGCTCCCGCGCCGCACGCGGGAGGGCAGCGTCACCGAGCAGCGCTGCGGGTCATCGGCGGCGTTGACCCACACCCCTGCGGCGTCGCCGTCGTCGTAGACGGCCTGGTTGACGGCGCGGACGTCGGTGGCGGCGACGACGAACCGGTGATCGGCGGCCTCCCCGGCGCGGTACGGGCGCAGCTCGCAGGTGATGCGGTCATCGGCGAGCAGCTCGTCGATGATGTGGGGCGCCACGACGGTGACCGCGGCGCCGCACCGGACCAGCTCGTCGACCTTCTGGCGGGCCACGCGCCCGCCGCCGACGACCAGCACCGACCGACCCTGCAGGCGCAGGTTGACCGGGTAGAGGATGCCCGTGCCGGCGGCGACGGGGCCGGCCCCGGCCGGGTCGGGGGCCATGGCGTTCGTCAGCCCGCGGCCGAGGCCCCGGGCCCCGCCGGCGCGATCCGCGGATTAGCGACCGACGCCTGGTCGTCGGTCTCGGGGCCGCCGTCGCGGCGCTGCTGGTAGAAGCTGAGGATCTGGAGCTCGACGGCGAGGTCGACCTTGCGCAGCGACACGTCGTCGGGCACGGAGATGACAGCCGGGGCGAAGTTCAGGATCGACGTGACGCCGGCGGCGGCGAGCAGGTCGGCCACGTCCTGGGCGGCGTGGGCCGGGGTGGCGATGATGCCGATGACGCTGCCCAGATCGGCGACGAGCCCGGGCAGGGATCCGAGACCCTGCACGGCGACGCCGTGGACGACCTCGCCGACCTTGGAGGGATCGGCGTCGACCAGCGCGGCGATCGGGAAGCCACGGTCGCGGAAGCCGCCGTAGTTGGCGAGGGCCTGGCCGAGGTTGCCGACGCCCACGATGATGACGGGCCAGTCGTGGGTGAGGCCCAGCTCGCGGCTCATCTGGAACATCAGGTACTCGACGTCGTAGCCCACGCCGCGGGTGCCGTAGGAGCCGAGGTAGGAGAGGTCCTTGCGCACCTTGGCGGCGTTCACGCCGCCCAGCTCGGCCAGGCGCTCGGAGGAGATCGTGGAGGCCTTGGCCTCGGACTCCTCGACCAGAGCCCGCAGGTAGACGGGCAGGCGCGCGACGGTCGCCTCGGGGATCCGTCGGCTGCGCTCGGCCACGAGCCGACTGTACCGCCCCACGTGCACGTGTTCACAAGCGGGGCCCGCACCGGCGCCGGCGGAGCGACGGCCCGCCCCGGTCAGGTGCCGACGGTCTCGCGCAGCTCGCGCCGCAGCACCTTGCCGGCCAGACCGTGAGGGAGCTCGTCGACGAAGAGGACCTTCTCGGGGCACTTGTACCGGGGAAGGTGGTCCGCGCAGAACGCGTTGACATCGTCCTCCTCGATCGAGCGGCCCGGAGCGGCCACGACGAAGGCCTTGACCGCCTCACCGGAGTACGGGTGGGCCACGCCCACCACTGCGCAGTCGATGATCGCGGGGTGCTCGAGGAGCACCTCTTCGACCTCGGCGGGGAAGACGTTGAAGCCCGACACGATGATGAGGTCCTTGGCCCGGTCGAGGAGGAACAGGTAGCCCTCGTCGTCGACCACGCCGATGTCGCCGGTGCGCAGCCAGCCGTCCTCGGTGAGGACGTGGCACTCGCCGTCGGGCGCCCCCCAGTAGCCGCGGAAGACGTTGGCGCCCCGCACCCAGATCTCCCCCTCGTCGCCGACGAGCACATCGTCGCCGTCGGCATCGACCAGCCGCACCTCCACCCCGTCGAGGGGGGCGCCGATCGAGCCGGGGCGGTGCTCCATGCCCAGGGCGGAGGTCACGACCGGCGACGCCTCGGTGAGGCCGTACCCCTCGATCAGCTCGACGCCGAAGCGCGCCCGCATGCGATCGACCACGTCGCTCGAGAGCGCCGCGGCCCCGGAGGTGGCGACGCGCAGGTCGGCGAAGGTGCCCGGCGGCAGGCCCGGCAGCGACGCCCACGCGGCCCACATGGCCGGCGCGCCGGCGATCACGGTGACACGGTGCTTGACGACGGCCTCGGCGGCCGACTGCGGGTCGAAGCGCTCCATGAGCAGCACCGCGGACCCGGCGCGCACGGCCACGCCGAGGATGGCGTTGAGGCCCATGATGTGGAACAGCGGCAGGACGCACAGGCTCACGTCGCCGTCGACCGATCGAGCCTCGCTCACGGCGAGGACCTGGTCGATGTTGGCGATGAGGTTGCCGTGGCTGAGGATGGCGGCGCGGGGGGATCCGGCGGTGCCGCTCGTGAACATCAGCACCGCGGCCTCGTCGTCGGCCCGCTCCACGATGGCGCCGGGCTCGGAGGACATGAGGTCGTCGAGGACGACCAGGCCCTCGGCCCCGTCGCTCCTCGTCGTCACCACGGTCTCGAGCTCGGGCAGGGTGGCGCGGTCGATCCCGGCTAGCGCGGCCTGACCCGACGGGCCCACGATCACCACCTTGGCGCCGACCTCGGACAGCTGCCCCTGCAGCGCCCGGGGCGGGCTGAGCGGGTTGATCGGCACCGCCACCGCCCCGGCCCGGAGCACCGCGAAGTAGGAGGCCACGAAGTACCAGTTGTTGGCGCACACGATGCCGACGCGGTCGCCGGGTACGACGCCGAGGCCGGTCAGGCCGCCCGTCAGGCGGGCCACCTGGTCTCGGAGGTGGCCGTAGCTGGTGGCGCGGCCCCGGCTGATGAGGGCGGGGGCGTCATCGGGGTGCGGGTCGAGGATCGTCGCCAGGTTCACGGCCGTCAGTTGACCACAGGTGGGAGCCGCCGGTCACCGGAGCTCTCTCGCAGCCCCGGCAGAGACCTTCGGGGCGCGACCTACCGGGCGAGGAAGAACAGCTGGATGACCGCGGCACCGAAGATGAGGACGAGCAGCAGAGCCAGGACGATCGTGGTGCCGGGGCGCATCAGACCTTCTTCCGGAGAGTGACGGGGCTGGATGCGGCCAGGTTGGCCACGTTCCCGTCGTCGTCGACGTTCGACAGGGTGACGGCGTGGCTGGCGCCGATCCGCAGCTCCTCGGCCGCGGCGCGCTGGTCCATCACGAGGGCCAACAGGCCGTAGGAGTCGACGACCAGGCCGAGCTGGCCGGGGCCGAGCTCGGCGTAGGCGCGGACGAGGTGGGCGGTGCGGGTGCCCGTCTCGGTGCGCACCGAGACGGGATCGCCGGCGGCCGAGCCGAGCGGGGCGAGGTCGTCGGGCCCCACGTTGAGCTGGGCGTTGCCGTAGCGGTCGACCCAGAGCACCTCGGCTCCCAGGCCGTCGTCCTCGAGCTGGGGCAATGGCACCATGCCGGGGCGGAGGCCCGAGGACGCGATGTCCGGGCCCAGCTCGCCGAGGGGCACCCCGGCGCACAGGTGGGCCGCAGCGGGAGCGAACACGTCACGTCCGTCGAAGGTGGGCCCGGGCGCCAGGAGCCGATGCGCCGGCGAGGTCAGCTCCACGACCCGGGTGGCCCCGCCGACCATGGCCACGGCCGAGGCCAGGAGCCCGTTGTCGGGCCCCACGAGGACCGAGGCGCCGTCACCGACCTCGACCGCGATGGCCCGCCGGTCGGTGCCCACGCCGGGGTCCACCACGGCCAGGACCACCCCCGGAGCCAGGTACTGGGCGCTGCGGGCCAGCGCCAGGCCCCCGGCCCGGACGTCGTGGGCGGCGATGTCGTGGGTGACGTCGATGACCGCGACGTGGGGGGCGATGGACCGGATCACCGAGTGCACGACGCCCACGAACTCATCGACCCGCCCGTAGTCGGACAGGAACGAGATGGTGTCGTAGGGGTGAGGGGCCATGGCGGTGACCCGCAGCGCTGGTCGGGAGGGACGCGCGGGAGGACCTTGACCGTACCGTCCCCTTACCCCCGGCCCAGCTCCCGGGAGCGCTCGGCCGCGGCCATCACCGCCTCGAGCACTGCGGTGCGCACCCCGCCGGCCTCCAGGGCCCGGAGGCCGGCCGCGGTGGTGCCCCCCGGGGAGGTGACCTGGGCGCGCAGCACCTCGGGCGTCTCGCCCGTCTCGTCGAGCAGGCGCGCCGCCCCCAGCAGGGTCGCCACCGCGAGGGCGCGGCTGGTCGGGCGGGCCAGGCCGGCGAGCACACCGGCGTCGATCATGGCCTCGGCCAGCAGGAACACATACGCCGGCCCCGAGCCCGACAGCCCCGTCACCGCGTCGAGCTGGGCCTCGGGCACCCGCACGACGGCGCCGACCGCACCGAGGACCTCCTCGGCCCAGTCGAGGTCACCCTCGGTTGCGGAAGACCCGGCGGCGATGGCCGAGGCGCCCGCGCCCACGAGGGCGGGGGTGTTGGGCATGGCCCGCACGACCGGTGTGCCCGGTGGCAGCACCGCCTCGACGGTCGCGGTGGTGACCCCAGCAGCGATGGAGAGCACCCGGTCGACCCCGACCCGGCCCGCGGCCTCGGCCGCCCCGCCGGCGTCATCCGGCTTCACCGCGAGCACGGCGCCGTCCGCGGCGACGGCGTCGGCGACGACGACGAGCCCGGGGCGGCTGGCGGTCAGCTCGGCCCGGCGGCCGGCGTCGACCTCGGCCACTGCGATCTCCGACGCCGACGCCCAGCCCGACTCGACGAGTCCCCCGACGAGGGCCTCGCCCATCCGCCCCCCACCGATCACCAGCAGTCGCGCCATGGGCCGGAACCTACAGCGGGCCCCCGTCGGACCCAGCCGTCGACCCTCAGTCGACCTCGGCGACGTGCTTGTCACCGACGATGGTTGTGACCTGGTCGACGATGGCGGCGAACTCGGTGTCCCCGTAGGCGAGCACGGCGATACCGGTGATGACCTCGGCGGTACGGATGAAGCGGAGCGACACCTCGCCCTCGAGGGTGGTGCCGGAGCCGGCATCCACGGAGAAGAAGCCGTTGAGCACCGCGCTCTGCTCGGCCACCTCGCCCACGTCGGGCGCCGGCACCAGGTCGCTGTCGAGCACCGAGCCGCCGGACTCCTCGAAGCCGGCGACGAGCTGGTCGAGGGCGCACCCCGCCCACCGGTTGGTGAGCGCCTCGTCGAGGAGCGCCTCGGCGCTCTCGGCGTCGGAGACGACCAGTCCGACCGAGCTCACGGCGATCAGGTTCGCCTCGGCTTCTTGGCTGAAGTTCGGCGAGTTGAACTCAGCTTCTTGCACGGTGTCGAGCTCTGGGTCGGTGAAGCAGTCGCCCAGCTCGTCGTCGCCGTCATCGTCATCCTCGGTGGCCGTCCACTCGGCGCTGAAGTCGTCTTCGGTCAGGGTCACGGCTTCGGCCAGGGCCTGGTCCTCGCCGTCGGCGGGCTCCTCGTCCTCGTCGGGCTCGTCGTCGTCCTCGTTCGGCTCGTCGGCATCGGGCTCGGCTTCCTCGGCGGGCTCGTCGTCGGGCTCATCCTCGGCGGCGGTGGTGGCGGTCTCATCGTCAGCGGTGGTGGTGCTCTCGGCGACGGTCGTCGAGGCGTCGGTGGTCTCGGCGCTGTCGTCGTCGCCGCCGCACGCAGCGACGAACAGGACGAGGGCACAGGCGGCGGCCAGGGCGCGCCCGCCGGTACGAGAGGAGGTCATCGGGGTCTCCTGTTCGAGCTCGGGCGCCACCCGGCGTCCGATGTTGGGTCGGATCCTGCCATGGCGCACCGGGTTGATCGCGCCCTGGAGGCCGTCGGCCGGGGGTGACAGGTCCCCGATCGACGAGCGCACGGAGGTGAGGTGGGCCCGGGAGGGAGACCGCCGTTGCGCACTTCCCCGAACGCTCCGGCGGCCGTCCCTCGTCGGGGCCCGCCCCTTCCTACCCCACGAATCTCCACGACATGCATTGAGATATCATGATAGCAACGAAGAGAACCCGAGCCGGAGCGCAGGGCGGAAGCACCGCTCCACGGTGGCGTGGTGCAGGCCCAGCAACCCGTCGACCTGGTTCCGGGTCAGGCCGCCGATGGGCACCTCCCCGACGAGGTAGGCCGCGTCCTCGTCGCCGATGGCGAAGGCCACGCCGTGGAGGCCGAGGTTGCGGCGCAACAGGTGCTCGTAGAAGCGGCCCGGGTCGTCGACCGGCGCGGGCAGCACGTAGGTCTCGTGGTGGAGGGTGCGCTGGCGCAGGTGCAGCCACACCGTCGTGTGGTCACGCTCCTCGCCGGCCAGGCGCACGAACCACCGGCGCACACCCGTGTCGTCGCGGTCGATCGCCTCGATCAGCGGGTTGTCGGCCTGCAGCTCGTGCAGCCACGACTCGATGGCGCGGGCCAGCTCGTCCAGCTGGCCGGGGCTTGCCGGGTGGTCGGCCATGGACCGCAGCGTAGGGGTGGATCCCGCCCGCCCCCGCCTCGAGCTGGCGGCCCTCAGGCTGCGCAGTCGAGCGGGCCACGGCTGGTCACCGTGGCGTAGACCGCCGCGAGGGCGTGCGCGGCTCCGTCCCAGCCGTAGCCCTGGGCGAGTCCGGCGGCGGCCCGGCCCATGCGGGCGTTGCGGCTCCGGGCCCCCACCACCGAGTCGAGGGCCCGGGCCCAGTCCCGCGGGTCCCGCGACCGGACGAGCAAGCCGGTGCGACCGTGCTCGACGAGGGTCGAGAGCCCGCCGATGTCGGCCGCGACCACTGGGCGACCACACGCCGCGGCCTCGAGCGCCACCAGGCCGAAGGACTCCGACCGGCTGGGTACCACGACGGCGTCGGCCGCCCGGTACAGGGTGGAGAGCTCGTGGTGCGGTCGCGGGTCGACGAAGCGCACCCGGTCGGCGAGGCCGTGCTCGACGACGAGGGCATCGACCTCGGCCCGGCACGCCTCGCCGTCGGTGCCGCTCGGTCCACCCACCACCACGAGGACGGTGCGGGGGTCCTTCATGGCGGCGAGGGACCGCACGGCCACGTCGAGGCCCTTGAGCCGCTGGATGCGGCCCACGAAGAGGACCACGGGCCGGTCGCCCAGGTTGAGGGCCGCCACCGCAGCGCGGGCTGCTCCCCTTGGACCGGGGGAGAACAGGGCGTGCTCGACCCCGGGGGCCACGAGGGCCAAGCGGGACCGGGCCACTCCGTAGTGACCGGCGAGCTGGTCGGCCTCGGCCGGGCAGCTCGCCAGCACGGCGTCGGAGCAGGCCATCACCGCCGCCTCGGCCCGGCCCCGGGCCTCGGGCTCGGGGTCGCCGGCGGCCGTCTTCACCCGGGCGAGGGTGTGGAACGTCGACACCAGCGGCCGATCGAGGAGGTGCTTGAGGCGATGGCCGGCCACCCCCGAGAGCCAGTAGTTCGAGTGCAGCACGTCGGTGCCGCCCTCGGCGTCAAGGGCGGAGGCGACGGCGTCGGCCCACTCGTCGACCACCGTCACCAGGTCCTCCTTGGCCAGCCCGACGGGGCCGGCGGGCACGTGCTCGACGGTGACGCCCGGCTCGACCGTGGTGCGGGGCGGGAGCCCGGAGCGATCGGTGCGGACGAAGATGCGGCAGTCGTTCCCGGCGTGGGCGAGACCCGCGGCCAGCTCGCGCACGTAGACGTTCATGCCCCCGCTGTCGCCCGTACCGGGCTGGGCGAGGGGCGAGGTGTGGAGGCTGAGGAGGGAGATCCGGGCCACGGAGGCGTCAACCCTCGGCGGCGCCGACCGATTCCGGCGTGGTGCTGCCGTCGTCGTCCGAGATCTCGTGGTCGTCGCCCTCGTCCGTCCGGACCGGTCGGGGTCCGACCGCGGCGCGGAACGACTCGTAGATCTGGATGAGGGTGCGCTTCTGCCCCTCGTCGATCCACGGGTCGCGCCGGATCTCCCCGACCAGGTCGGCCTCGTCGGGGCGCTCCTCGAGGATGCCGGCTCGCACGTAGAGGGTCTCCGAGCTGATCTCGAGAGCGCGGGCGATCTGCTGCAGGATCTCGGCCGAGGGCTTGCGCAGACCCCGTTCGATCTGGCTGAGGTACGGGTTCGACACGCCCGCCATCTCCGACAGCTTGCGCAGCGAGAGGTGACCGATGTGGCGCTGCTCGCGGATGAACTCGCCCAGGTCCCGCCACCGCTGCTCGAGCTCGCTCACCGGTGCGCCAACCGTCCGGTTCGCGCCGGGCACCGGTGAGCGCTGCCGGCTCCGCAAGCTCCGCCGTCAGAGAGCCCGTGCCCTCTGGTTCGCTCGCTGCGCTCGCTCATCGGGCAAAGGCTACGAGGTCGGCGGATCTGCACGAAACCAAAGTGAGCGCGCGCGTGACGATCGCGAGCAGCTGGCCTCACGCCCGTGGTGCTGCAGCGCACGACCCGGCCCGGTCGCCGCCCCTGCTCAAGCGGTGGAGCCGAGGAAGATGCCGGCCGCCCACACCCAGAGCGGGGCCAGGAGCAGGAGCGAGTCGAGCCGACGGGCAGCGGGCGCGTGGGCGTCGGCGGCCGGCAGCAGGGCCGAGCCCGCCAGCTGACCCAGCGGACAGGCCACCGCCGCGAGGGCGGCGAAGGCGAAGACCGCCGTCCCGTCGAAGGGAGGGATCGCCAGCGCGGCGACCACCAGGGCGGTGACGGCGATGGCGACGATCCCGGAAAGGGGACCCTCGATGCTGTTCGACGATCCCGAGCCGATGAGGAAGTCCCCGGCCTCGTAGACCGAGACGAACAGGATCAGCACGACCGCCGCGCCGATCTCGAGGTCGCGGGTGAGCACGACGCATGCGGCGGCCAGCCCGAAGGGCACCGCGCTGTGCGCGGTCGACCCCGCGACGGCCAGGATCTGATCGCGTGCCCCGGCGCCGCGGGCTCCGGCCCTGACGGCGATGCCGACGGCGGCCACGGCCACGACGGCGAGCACCGTCAGCAGGATCGCGCCGCCGACGTAGCGGGCGCCCGACGCGCCGGCGGCCCCGATCGCCCCCGCGCCGAGCGCCGCGACCCGGACATCCGCGTCCGTTCCGGCCTCGCACCAGCGCGTGGCGGTCTCGATGGCGGCCCACCCGGCGGCCACGGCGTAGAGGAGGGTCAGCGGCGCCCACCCCAACACCAGCGACCCCAGAACCGCGGCGAACCACACCAGGCCCAGGCTCACCTTCCATCCGCTGGTGTCGTAGACGACGGCGTAGCGCCGGCCGGCACCGGTGCGGTGCACGCGCGGGCCGCTGACGCGCCGCTCCTTGCCCCGTACCTCCACGTGGCCGGTGACGGGGACGTCGACCGGGCGGAGGCGGGTGAGGCGGGTGAGGCGGGCGGGCGGGTCGGTGGTCGACGTCTCCTCGACCCCGCGTGCCGGGGCCGGGTGTGCGGCGAGGGGCCCGGTGGAGGCGACGGAGGTGCGCGCCAACGCGCCGGGCGCCCGTCGCGCCGCGGCGAACAGGCCTTCGGCACGAGCCCGAGCCGACGACAGCGCCGGGCGGGGCCGACTGCGGGTGGGAGGACGACCACCCGGTCCTGATGCCGCTGAGCGCGGGCCCGAGATCGGCGATCGCCGTCGATCCGGAGGGCCCGGGCGCGCACCGGTCGAGCCGGGCCGCCGGTCGGGGCGGGGACGGGTAGGGCCGGGGCGGGCAACGCCGGGACGGGCCGGGGCGGGGCCCTCGGGTCGCGCTCGGGGACGGGGGCGGGGCTGGTCTGGCTCCTCCGGAGGGACCCCGGGGCCGCTCCCCCCCGACACCGGCGGGAGCACGGCGACCTCGTCACCCTCGCCGACAGGATCGCTCGGTCCGGCCGGTTCCCCGTTGCGCCACACCTTGCTCGCGTCGAGCACGGCGGCGAACTGGGGGCCGTACCGGGAGCGCGCCGCGGCCAGGACCTCCTCGACGGTCACGCCGGGCACCTCGTCGGTCGCGGTGCCGGCTGCCTCACGGGCGGCGGCGAAGAGCCGGAGCACAGGCATTGCGGGTCCGGAGCCTACCGGCGCGGGCCTCCGGGGATCCCCTCCGGTGCCGCTACGTTGACCCGTCGTGTCGAACGGCTCGCGCATCCTCCTCGTCCGCCACGGCGAGTCGACCTGGAACGCGACCGGGCGCTGGCAGGGCCAGGCCGACCCGCCGCTCACCGATCGGGGCCGCGACCAGGCCCGATCAGCGGCGGCGCGCCTCCCCCCCGTCGCGGCCGTCGTGGCCTCGGACCTGCAGCGCGCGCGAGAGACCGCGCTGATCCTCGCCGAACCGCAGGAGCGGGCGGTGACGGTCGACGAGGTCCTCCGCGAGCGCGACGCAGGGGCGTTCTCCGGCCTGACCCGCGCCGACATCCACGCCCGCCACCCGGGCCTGCTTCCCGACGACCCGGCCCGGGCTCCCGGCACGGAGGGTGACGGCCTCGTCCCGCCGCCGGGTTGGGAACCCGACGCGACCCTGGCCCGCCGAGCTTGGGAGGGCATTGAGCGCCTGGCCGCCACCCTCGACGGCACTCCGGGGTCCACCGGGCTTGTCGTCACCCACAGTGGCCTCATCTACGCCGTGGAGGCGGCCCTCGGCGGGAAGCGCCACCGGATCGCCAACCTGGAGGGCCGTGAGCTGCGCCACGACGGTCGCCGGTGGACGCTCGGTCCCCGCCGGCTGCTGCTCGACCCCGCCGCCGACGAGGTGACGAGCCCGGACCAGCTCTGACGATGCGGCGTCGGCGGGTCAGGCCCAGAGATGGGCGGCGCACGAGCGCGCCGTCGGCGACAGGCCCAGGGTCTCGTCGTCGATCGCCCCGCCACAGGTGCCACAGCGGCCGTAGCCGCCGGCGTCGAGGCGCTCGAGGGCGGCGGTGACCTCGGCCAGCTCCATGGCGACGACATCGAGGTCGAGGGGGGCGTCGGAGTCGCGAGCACCGGGGTGCGATTCCGGATCGACGTCGCTCGGCGCGAGTCCGTCGTCGGTCTCCGTCGTGTCCTCCACGGTCGTCACCCTACGCTCGACCGGCGCCCGCGACGCCGACCGCGCTGCCGACGACGGTCGCGCTGCCGGGACCGGGCCGGGCGGCGGTCGAGGCGGCCCCGGTTGGTGCGCCGCACGGCCATCGTGGTGACCCCGACGGCAGCCACCACGGCGCCGCTTCCGGCGCCCAGCCAGACCGGATCGACGGGTCGCTCGTCGGCTCGTTCGTCGGGCGCGAGCACCGGCGGGGCCGCCACCTCATCACGCTCGGTCCCCTCCGTCGCGATCGCCGCGGTCGCCGGCGGCTCGGACCCAGAGCCGGACACGACCGTGCTCGTGGTCGTCGTCGGTTCCGTGGTCGAGGTCGGGTTGGAGCCATCGGCGCCCGGCGGTGCGGGCAAGGCCGGGAGCACGTCGTTGCGGCCCTCGTCCGCCGAGGCCAGCAGGAAGGCCGAGTCGAGCAGGGCCCGGGTCGCGGCGTAGTGGTTGTCCGAGCGCAGCACGACCGCGATCAAGGTGCGGCCACCGCGACGGGCAGCGCCCACGAAGGTCATGCCGGCGCGCTTGGTGAAGCCGGTCTTGAGCCCGATGGCGCCCTCGTAGGCGCTGACGAAGCGGTTCAGGTTGGTGACCGAGTGGGGCTTGGCGTCACCGCCGGCCCACCGGTGATCGGGGGCGGCGGCGATGGCCGCCAGCACCGGATCGGCCAGGTAGGCCCGCGCCGCGATGGCGAGGTCGCGCGCGCTGAGGAGGTTCCCACCCCCGATCGATGTGTTGTTGTCGAGCCCTGCGGGGTCGCGCAGCACCGGCGCGTCCTCGAGGCCCAGCCTCTCGGCCAGCCGAGCCGCCTGCGACGCGAAGCCGGCCATGGTGCCGCCGCCCGCCGCCTGGCCCAGGGCCCACGCCGCGTCGTTGCAGGAGCAGAGCATGGTGGCGTAGAGGAGGTCCTCGACCCGCCACTGGGTCCCGGCCGGCAGCCGGATGCGCCGAGGCGGAGCGTCGGCTGCGGTCTCCGAGATGGTGATCTCGTCGTCCAGTCCGAGGCGGTCGCGGGCCAGGAGGGCGGTGAGGATCTTGGTGGTGCTCGCCGGAGAGAGCAGCTCGCGCTCGTTGGCGGCGGTGATGACCTCTCCGGTCTCGGCGTCGACAACGATCGACGCCGCCGGGGGCGGGATCGGCGCGAGGGTGACGGTCGGATCCTGCGGCCCCACCGGACCCTGGGCCCCGACGGGCTCCGCGACCAGGGCGAGCAGGCCCAGCACCAGCGCCACCACGGCGGGCCCGGCGATGCGTCGAGGGCCCCACCATGACATCCGGGCATGGTGGCCCGGCCGACCTCCGGGATCAAAGCCGTGACCGCCGCCCCGGTGCACCCATGGCTCAGCCGAGGTCGTCAGCGGGGCCGAAGCCCGGCGAACTGGTACTGGTTCTGGGGGCGCCCGCCCCCAGAACCGGTACCAGTTGGCGTGGAGGGCGGGTCAGCTCAGGGCATCGACGATGCGCCCGGCGTTGGTGCGGGCCATGCCGGCGTAGGTATCCGCGCCGGAGCCCTCCTCGCCGAGCGACTCGCTGTAGACGGCCACCACCTCGACGTCGCCCACCTCGCGGGCCAGGGCCTCAGAGAGCGTCTCAGGCGACGACACGTCGGCAAAGATGGCGGGCACCCCCTCGGCCTCGATGGTGCCGGCCAACTCCTCCAGGTCCTGGGCGTTGGGCTCGGCCCCGGTGCCACCGCCGGGGATGACGACGCCCACGACCTCGAAGTCGTAGCGATCGGCGAAGTAGCCGAAGACCTCGTGGTTCGTGACCATGGTGCGGTCGTCGGGGGCGATGGCGCCCAGCGTCTCCTCGACCTCGGCGGCCAGCTCCCGCAGAGCCTCCACCTCGGCCTCGGCGCTGGTGCGGAAACCGTCGGTGTCGAGCGCGGGGATCTCCTCGGCCAGGAACTCCGCGATGCCCTCGGCCGCATCGGCGACCCGATCAGGGTCGGTGAAGAAGTGCGGGTCGGCTCCCTCATCGGCGTGCTCACCTTCCTCCTCGGCGGGCTCACCCTCCTCCTCGGCGTGCTCGCCGGCCTCTTCCCCGGCATGGGCGTCCTCGCCGTAGGCGATGGTCTCCACGCCGTCGATGGCGTGGTAGGTGGTCACGCCGTCGCTCTCGGCCGCTTCGAGGCTGTCGGCCATGCCCTCCTCGAAGCCGGCCCCGTTGGTGATGAGCACGTCGGCCTCGCGCAGCTCGGCGGCCTGGCGGGCCGAGAGCTGGAAGTCGTGGGGGTCGGCCCCGGCGGGCATCAGCACGGTGACGTCGGCCTCGTCGCCCACCAGGTCGCCGACGACATCGCCGAGGATGTTGGTGGTGACCACGACCGTGGGGCGATCGCCCCCGGCGGAACTCGATTCGCCGTCGTCCTCGTCGCCGCAGCCGGACAGGGCGGCCAGGAGCAGCCCGGCGGCGGGCAGGGCGGTGAGGGGGCGGGCGAGGCGCATCGATGGCTCCAAGGGGACGGGTTCGAGCGGTCCCCATGACAGTAACGAGATCCGTTCCCATTCTCAAGTTCCCGGCGGCCGGCCCGCACTGGCGGGCTGCCTACTCAGCGGTGGGACCGGTGAAGCGGGGGCTGCGCTTCTCGGTGTGCGCCGTCAGCCCCTCCCGCGCGTCGGGCCCACCGAAGCCGTGGAACTCATAGGCGAGTGATGCGTCGAGGATCGCGGACTGGGATCGGTACCAGTTGTTCAGCGTCTGCTTGGTGTAGCGGAGCGCCGCCTGGGCCCCTCCGGCCAGCTGGGTCGCGACCTCGAGGGCCCGTTCCTGCACCCCGTCGTCGTCGACGCACAGCGACACCAGCCCGATGCGCTCGGCCTCCTCGCCGGTGAGGGTGTCGCAGGTCAACAAGTAGTACTTGGCCTTGGCCATGCCGCACATCAGAGGCCAGCAGATGGCGGCGTGGTCACCGGCGGCGACGCCGAGGCGGGTGTGGCCGTCGATGATCCGCGCCGAGCGGGCCACGACCGACACATCGGCCAGGATCCCGGCGCTCAGCCCCGCGCCCACCGCCGGCCCGTGGATCGCGGAGACGATCGGCTTGGCGCAGTTGATGACGTTGAACACCAGGTCCCGCGCCTCGCGGAGGATCCGGGTGCGCACCGCGTAGTCGTCCATGATGGCGTCGAGCAGCTCGAAGCTGCCGCCGGCCGAGAACGCCTTCCCGGCGCCGCGCAGCAGGGCCACGTTCACCTCAGGATCGCGATCGATCGCCAGCCACACGTCGGCCAGCTGGCGGTGCACGGCGTGGCCCACCGAGTTCAGGCCCGGTCCGTCCATGGTGATCCGCAGCACACGGTCGGCGGGGCGGTCGAAGGTCAGGTCGGGGAACTCGGCGTAGCGGTCGGTCACGGGGACTCCTGGCGGGGTCGGGTCGGTCGGCGGGCCCCATCATGGGGGTCGGGACGACATCGACGGGCCGCTGCCCCGCCAGAGCGGGCGCGAAGGAGCCCCGACCCGTCGGCGCCCGTAGGCTCCCGAGCATGTCCGACGAACAGCTGCCCGACGGTGTGACCATTCAGATGGACGGCGACACCGTCGCCGCCACCATCGTCGTCGACGCGCCGCCGGCCGACGTGTTCGACTTCGTGCGCCGCCCCGCGAACCACGATGAGATCAGCGGCGACAGCAGCGTGAAGGGCACCACCATCGGGCCCGAGGTCTTGGGCGAGGGCGACCGCTTCGGCATGCAGATGAAGATGTACGGGCTGCCCTACCGGGTCACTTCGAAGGTCGTGGAGTTCCAGCACGGCACCCGCATCGCCTGGTGCCACTTCGGCGGCCACCGGTGGCGGTGGGACCTCGAGTCCACCACCGACGGTCGCACCCGTCTCACCGAGACCTTCGACCTCTCGACCGCGCGGGTCCCGCCGGTCCTGCGCCTGATGGGCTTCCCGAAGAGCCACCGGGTCAACGTGGCTCGATCGGTGGCCAACGTCGCCGCCCACTTCTCGTCCCCCTGACGAGCGCACCGTCGGGCGCCGCCGCCGTTCGCGGCTAGGCAGGGCCCATGCACGTCGGACAGATCTGGCAGTACCCGGTGAAGTCGATGGTCGGGGGTCGGGTCGACGAGGCCGAGATCACCACCGAGGCGATGGTGGGTGATCGCACCTGGGCCGTCCGCGACCAGGTGCGGGGCGGCATCCGGGGGGCCAAGCAGCTCGGCGGGCTGATGCGCCTGAGGGCCGAGCACGCACCCGGCGGCCGCGGGGCGGTGACGGTCACCCTGCCCGACGGGTCGACGGTCTCGACCGAGGACAGCGACGTCGACGCCCGGGTATCGGCCGCCATCGAGCACGAGGTGGTGCTCGAGGCGCTCCGGCCGCCCGAGGACCTCGCCCACTACCGCCGGGGCGAGGCCTACCACGACGACCTCATGGACGACCTGCGCGCCACCTTCGGGCGCGGCGAGGACGAGCCGCTGCCCGACCTGAGCGGCTTCCCGCCGGTGATCTTCGAGTACGAGTCGCCGCCGGGCACCTACCACGACGCCTACCCGTTGATGCTGATGACGACATCGGCGCTGCGCTCGTTGCAGGAGGCCCTGCCCGACAGCGCCATCGACGTCCGCCGGTTCCGTCCCAGCGTGGTCGTCGACACCGGTGACGCGCTCGGGCACCCCGAGCGCGACTGGATCGGCCAGCGGATCCGCATCGGCGAGGTGGTCGTCGACGTCGCCTCGGGGTGCCCCCGCTGCGTGATGGTCACCCGCGAGATCGACGACGACGCGCCCCCGGATCGCGCCGTCCTCCGCCACATCGTGGCCGAGCTCGGCCAGGACCTCGGCGTCTACGCGACCGTCGCGACCCCGGGCCGCATCGCCATCGGCGACCCGGTGACCCTCGAGGGCTGACCCACCCCCGCGGTGCCGCCCCGGCCACCGCAGGAAGCACCGGGGGCTCGCTCGTCGGGTCACCCTTGCTCAGCCGTAGTGGTAACGAGCCTGCAGGATCACGACATCGTCGCCCTCGACCAGGTAGACCAGCCGGTGCTCCTCGTCAATGCGGCGCGACCAGGCGCCGGCGAGAGCGTGTCGCAGCTGCTCCGGCCGACCGATCCCGTCGAAGGGGCCTCGGGCGATGTCATCGAGGAGTCGATTGATGCGTTTCAGCGTGGCTCGGTCGATCGTCTGCCAGTGGACGTAGTCCTCCCACCCGTGAGGTGTGAAGACGAACCTCATCGGTCGAGCTCGTGCTCCTGGACGCGGCCGGAACGGGCTTGGTCCAAGCTCTCGAGGAGTCGCCGCACGTTGGCGGGTGAACGCAGGAGGTAGGCGGTCTCCTCGAGCGCTCGGTAGTCGGTGATGGAGATGAGCACGGCGTCACCGCGCTTGGAGGTGATCTCGACCGGCACGCGGTCGTCGTTGACCTGCTCGATCAAGGGGAAGAGGTTCTTCCGGGCTTCGCTGGCGGTGATGGCCATCGCGATCCTTCCAGAGTGGTACAAGATACCGTACCACTCCTGGTCTCGGACACGGCGCTACCCCTCGGGGAGCGACGGCTCGGGGTCGAGGTCGAAGCCGCCGAGGTGGGCGGTGTCGTTGTAGCGGCGGATGATCCAGCGTTCGCCGTGGGCGACCAGGTGCGAGATCGAGCCGTTGTCGGCCCCCACGAACGCGAACCCCCGGCCGCCGCCGGCGGCGATGCGCATGGTCTCGCCGATGACCCCGCCGTGGACGACGACGACCACCCGCTGGTCGGGATGGGCGGTGACGATGCGGTCGAGCCCGGCGCGCAGCCGGGCGTTGAACGCCTCGGTGGCCTCGGCGCCGGGGATCGTGTCCCAGCGCTCGTCGGCGAACATCCGCTCGGCGATGGGGTCGCCCTCGGCCACCCGGCGACGGAACTCGCCACCCTCCCACTCTCCCAGGTTGACCTCGCGCAGGTCCGGCTCGACGACGGGGGTGAGCCCGAGCCGCTCGGCCAGCGGGGCCGCGGTCTCCTGCGTGCGGCGCAGGGTGGTCACGTAGATGGCGTCGATCCGCTGGTCGGCGAGGCGCTCGGCCACCCGTCGGGCTTGCTCTCGACCGTCAGGGGCCAGCGCCGGGTCGTCGTGCCCGTCGACGTGCGGGACGGAGACGCCCGGGACGACCGGCGCCGATTCGCCGTGGCGGACGAGGAAGAGCTCCGTCGCCCCCGGGGGGCGGGTGAAGCGGTGCTGGCGGTACTCCCTCTCAGCCATGACCGTCGACCGTAGCGGCCCCCCGACCGGCGGCGGCCCGGCGTGCGGACGCCAGGTGGGGCGCGGGCACGACGGCCGAGGCGGGTGGTGGCCCGCCACCGGCCCGAGCCCGGAGCCATCGTGATGTCACCCCTGCGCTCCTCGTGGCGCGCCGGCGATCACAGGTTGTGCTCCGCACGACGTATCCACTACCCTCCGTGGTGTTGGTCGGACGTCGACCGCTGTCCGTGACGAGAGGAGGTGGTCCGGTGTACGTCTCTCCCACCTCGAGCCGTGCCGCCTCACCGTCGGCCGATCGAACCCGCCGAACCCGCCCGAGGGCATCGGGCCGCCGGTGGCGTGCCGCAGGAGCGGCGATGGCCGGCCTGCTGGCGATCGGCGGGTGCAGCGGTGACGACGCCGCCGACCGCCCGCGCTCGACGACGACCACCGCCCCCTCGCCCGAACGGCCCTCGTACGACGGCCCCAGACCCGGCGAACCCGACCCCACCGCCGCAGAGCTGCAGTGCCGGCCCGAGGTCCGCCCCGAACCCCTCGCCGCGCACCCGACCGAGGTCGTGCTCCAGATCTGGGACGCCGCCGGCGAGCGGGTCGTGTGGAACGCCGTCCGCCGCCTCCAGACCGACGGTGAGGGCCGGGCCGAGATCGACGACGTCCTGCTCGACCCGGTCACCGAGGAGGTCGTGGAGAACCGACCGGTCCACCCCTCGGCCACGACCCCGGCGGACCCGTCGGTCACCTGGCCCGGCCACCCGGAGACCCTCGCCCTGTCGTGGCCGACCGGCGAGGGGCGCACCCGCGCCGTGGTCGACCTGCCGGGGCCGGGGATCTGGTCGTTCCCCCACCTCGCGGCGGACACCCTGGCGGCCCGGCTCGATGCCACGCTGGCCGACCACCCCAAGCTGGTGCCCAGCGCCGAGCTCGTCGCCCTCTGCAACGGGCTGCACGATGCGCTGGTCGCGGCGGCCACCCGGCACCCGTACGTCAGCCCGGGCGCGCCGGCCGCGGCCCTCGATGGCGGTGCGCGGGCCATGGACCTGCTGCTCGCCCAGCTCGGCGAGGACGACCCGCCCCGGTGACCTGAGCGTCCCGCGAGCTCGGTACCCCGCGGGCGCGGACGGCCCGCTCGCCTGCGATCGTCGTCGCCGACGTCACTACAGTTCCCGTCACCGAGGAGGCCAGCGCATGGAGATCCCGAGGTTCGACGCGGCGGTGGGTGCCGCGGATGTGGCCGAGGCCCTCGACACCCACGGCGTGGCCATCATCGAGCGCCTGGTCGGGGAAGATCGCTGCCGTGCCCTCGAGGCCGAGCTCGAACCCTGGATCGACGCCACGCCGACCGGCGGTGACGAGTTCAGCGGACCGCTCACCCGGAGGACCGGAGCCCTGCTCGGTCGGTGCCCCAGCTCGGTCGACCTGATCGCCCACCCGCTCGTGCTCGACGTGGTCGACCGGGCCCTCGGTGAACAGAAGTCGACGTTCCAGCTCCACCTCACCCAGGCGATCACCATCGGTCCCGGCGCCGACGCCCAAGCCCTGCACCGCGACCAGTGGTGCTTCGACTTCCACCCGTTCCCCGTCGAGGTGACCGTCGAGGTGTCCACCATGTGGGCCATGACCGACTTCACGGTGGAGACCGGGGCGACGAGGGTCGTCCCCCGCAGCCACCGTTCGGTGGGCATGCCGTACGCCGATGGCGATGCGGTACCGGCGACGATGCCCCGCGGCTCGATCGTGCTCTACACCGGGTCGACCGTGCACGGAGGCAGCGCCAACCGCAGCGCGTCACCCCGGACGGGCATCAACGTCGACTACACCCTCGGCTGGCTGCGACAGGAGGAGAACCAGTACCTGTCGGTCCCTCCGGCAGTCGCCGCGACGCTGCCCGAGCGGGTCCAACGGCTGATGGGCTACGCCATGGGCGGCTACGCCCTCGGCTACATCGACGACGTCCGAGATCCCATCTGCGCCCTGCAGCCCGACCGGCCCGGCACGTCGAGCTTCGCCGCCCGGTAGCGCGCCACCTGGTCCCGCCGCCCCCTGCAGGCCGAGTACCTGCTGCGGCCCACTGGTCGGGGATCCGGGGGCCGGGACGCCCGATTCCG
>NZ_DATLXO010000155.1:0-4918 GCF_035575815.1 Iamia sp. | reverse complement strand
GCGGCCGAGCCCTCGAGGATGATGACGTAGGGACCGTCGAGCTCGCCCCGCAGGGCCAGCTCGTGGGCCCGCAGGTAGTTGGGCCCGGACTCCATGTTGACCACCGGGTGGTGGAGCACGACGCGCGGGATGCCGGGGTGGGCGCCCATCAGCAGCTGCTCGATGCTCGGCGCGGTGGCACCGGTGACCGACACCGTGCACCCGTCGCAGCTCATCCCCGCAAACCAGAAGGCGTGGACCTTCTCGAGCGGGCCGAAGCGGTGCTGGGCGTGCGCGACGGTGACCGGCGGGCCGAGCATGTCCTCCAGGAACGCCCGGCTGGGCATGCCGAAGTCGCCCAGCTCCTCGGGGTCGTGGAACCGGTCGATGGGACCGAGCGCCTCCAGGAGCCGCGCCGCCGGTACTTTGTCGCGTGCGCTGATCGTCATCTGTCGTCCCCTCGGGATCGAGCCGCTAGGTGCACCCTACACACAGCCATCTCCGCGGTGTCGGACGTCACCGGGCCGGGGGAACCAGCGGCACCGACGGGCGTCGGACCGACCGGTGACGGGGAGAGCACCACCGGTGTGCGGGCCAGGCGGCCGTAGTTGTAGTAGGCCGCGCACGCCCCCTCGCTCGAGACCATGCACGTCCCGATCGGTGTCTCGGGCGTGCAGGCGGTGCCGAAGACCTTGCACTCCCACGGCTTGATGACGCCTTTGAGCACCTCGCCGCACTGGCAGGCCTTGGGATCGGCCACCCGCACCCCGGGGATGTCGAACCGGTCCTCGGCGTCCCACAGCGCCAGCCCTGCCCGGAGCTTGAGGGCGCTCTGGGCGATGAACCCCAGGCCCCGCCACTCGAAGTGCGGGCGCAGCTCGAAGACCTCGGCCAACACGGCCAACGCACGAGGGTTGCCCTCGTCGCGCACCACCCGGGAGTACTGGTTCTCCACCTCGCACCGGCCGTCGGCGAGCTGGCGGAGCAGCATCACCACCGCCGAGAGGACATCGAGCGGCTCGAAGCCTGCGGTCACCAACGGCTTGCCGTAGCGCTCGGGCACGAACCGGTACGGGCGGTTCCCGACGACGGTGCTGACGTGACCGGGGCCGATGAAGCCGTCGAGGCGCAGGTCGGGCGAGTCGAGGATGGCCTTGAGGGGCGGGACGATGGTGACGTGATTGCAGAAGACGCTGAAGTTGGTGATGCCGGCATCGCGGGCTCTGAGCACGGTGATCGCCGTGGACGGCGCGGTGGTCTCGAAGCCCACGGCGAAGAACACCACCTGCCGCTCGGGGTTGTCCCGGGCGATGGCCAACGCGTCGAGAGGTGAGTAGACCATGCGCACATCGGCACCCCGGGCCTTGGCCTGGAGCAGGTTCCCGTCGCCTCCTGGGACCCGCATCATGTCGCCGAAGGTCGTGAAGATCACACCCGGGGTCTCGGCCACGGCGATGGCGTCATCGACCCGGCCCATGGGGATCACGCAGACCGGGCAGCCCGGTCCGTGGACCAGCTCGACGTTGGCGGGCAGGATCTGCTCGATGCCGTGCTTGTAGATGGTGTGGGTGTGGCCGCCGCACACCTCCATGAACTTGACTGACCGCTCGCCCGCCAGGGTGCGGATCTCGCTCAGTGCTCGTCGGGCGGCGACGGGGTCGCGGTACTCATCGACGAACCTCACCGGACCTCGCCCTCGCGGAGCTGGTCGATCTCCTCGTCGTAGAGGGAGCCCAGCTCGCGCAGGAACTCGATGGTGCGGTGGGCCTCGTCCTCGTCGATGACGGCCATGGCGAAGCCCACGTGGATCAACACCCACTCGCCGACGGAGAGTCCACCGTCGTCATCGGCCACCAGGCCGATGTTGATCTCCCGCCGCACGCCACCCACGTCGGCCACCGCCAGGTGCTCTGATGTGGTCCGCAGCTCGATGATCTTTCCGGGGATGCCGAGGCACATCAGCGCGATCCTGTGTTCGTCAGTGGAGTCGTGATCCCGGCGAGGTGGTCGGCGAGGCCGGCGATCGCCGTCACCACCGCCCCGTCCGGCGCCGCATCGAGCAGCGGGATGCCGGCCGCGTCGGCGTCGAGGACCTCTGCGCTCCACGGGACCTCGGCCACCACGGGGAGCCCGTGGTTGGCGCAGAAGGCACCGATGGCTTCGGCGTCGTCCGGTGACCGCACCTTGTTGGCGACCACCACGACCCGGGCGATCGGCAGCTCGGCGGCGAGAGCCGCCATCCGCCGAACGCTCTCGAGAGAGCGGTAGTACGGCTCGGCCACCAGCACGAGGAGATCGGCGTGGCGGGCGGTGCCGCGGCTGAGGTGTTCGGGCGAGGCCTCGAGGTCCATGAGGGTGAAGGTGTCGGAACGCTCACCGAGGTCGGCGAGCAGCGCGCTGACGACGGCATGGGCGCCACAGAGGCAGCCGGAATCGGCGTGGTCGGGCTGGCCCATGGCCACGAGGCGCACCTCGTCGGGCCCTTCGGTGGCGTGATCGGCGAGAACGGCCTCGAGGGGCGTACGGAGGCGAGGGCCGTCGGGCCGCCGGGACACGAGCTCCGTCGGCAGCGCGACGATCTCGGCCGCGACGGTCCGCTCCACCCCGAGGGCGACAGCGAGGTTGGGGTTGCTGTCGGCATCGACGGCGACGACCGGTGCGCCCCGACGGGCCAGCAACCGGGCCAGGGTAGCGACCGTCGTCGTCTTGCCCGCCCCGCCCTTGCCGGCGAACGCGGCCCTCACCGTGGCCTGCTCACGTGGGCCGGCCGGTCACGTCGTCGAACCGGTCGATGAGGGCGTCGAGCTGACGTGCGGTCCGCTGCGCCGTCTCCACCGCGACGTCGAGGGCCTCGCGACCGGCGTCGGTGAGGAGGTAGGTCCGGCGCGCCGGTCCCAGCTCCGAGGGCTCCCACCACGCGGTGACCAGCTCGTCGTGAGCCATCGCCCGGAGCGAGCGGTAGACGCCGCCGGCATCGGCGCTGTCGAGGCCCAGGAGCCGCACCTCCTGGAGGAGCTCGTAGCCGTGGGACGGCCCCTCGAGCAGCAGCAGCAGCAGACAGGTCCGCATGTAGGACCTCGGCATGCCCCACTCGAGGCTGGTGGCCGGCGGCCTCACCACTCGTCGCCGTGATCGTGATGGTGCGGGCCGTTCCGTTGGGACGCGCACGCCTCGGCCTCGTCGACCGACGCGTGGCACCAGCAGTCGTCGCTGCACTCGCCGTGACTGGGCCGGGTCAGCGCCTCGAAGGCGCTGGCGAACTCGAGCGCCCCCTCCTCGAGGCCACGGGCGGACAGGGCATACCATTCGCCGTCGCGGGTGACGTCGCCGTCGTCGACGAGGCGGTCGAGGTAGGTGACGCCGATGTGGGCCTCGACGCCGAGGAACCGCTCGATGAGCGGCGCGTCGACGAGGTCGCCGAAACCCTCGCCCCGCAGCCAGTACATGACCTGGAGGATCTCGCTGCGCCAGAACATCTGGCGCAGCGCCTCGGACTTGGGCTGGACCTCAGACATCGGGGCTTCCCCAGGCATCGGGCCCCTGCTGCGCTCCCGGCGTCACACCGGGCGTCGCACCGCGACCGTCGACGGAACCAGCACCGGCCCCGGTGACGGCCCCAGCACCAGCACCAGCACCGGCTCCGGCTCCGGCGACACCAGCACCGTCACCCGCCCGCGTCGCGAGCTCGGCGACGCCTTCGAGGGCGCCGGAGATGGTGGCGAGCTGTCCGTTGATCGTGGTGACCACCGGCCCGATCGGCGCACAATGGCTCTCGATGGCCCGGACGCCGAAACCGACCTTGGCCAGGAGGCTCGAGGTCCGCCGTAGCGATGCGCCGATCCGATTGAGGTAGAAGGCCAGCGCGCCGAGGAGCAGCACGATCTCGACGACGGTCAACAAGATCAGCAAGGTGCGCACGTCAGCTCACCTCCCGGCCCGTCGCGCCCCGGAGGAGCTCGTCGTGGCGGAGGGCCTCCTCGGTGAGGAGGCCGAGCCGCGTTGAGGTCTGGCCCAACATCCAGGTGGTGGCCGTGTTGCGGGCCACGGCCTGGCCGGTCACCCACACCGCGTCGGCTCCCCGCTCGATGCGACGCACGTGGCGGTAGAAGACCTCGAGCAAGGCGACGGCGACGAGGCAGACCACCAAACCGAGGACCAGGCTGACGGCCCAGTAGCCGTTGGTGCTCATCGGCTCGCCCCCTTGGCCGCCAGGTGCTCGCGAGCGGCGGTGGCCGCTTCGACGATGCGGGTCGCGGCCTCGTTCGTCGTCGCCACCTCCCAGAGGGCGGCGGTGTTGCCCTGGGCATCGCGCAGCGCCGCGAGGATGGCCTCGACCTTGGCCGCGGCCCGGGCCGCGCCACGGATCATCAACGCCAGCAGGACCACGACGACCACCACCACGGCGGAGCCGATGATCCAACCCAACACCCATCCGTTCACAGCCGGACCTCCTCAGGGAGACATCTGCTGACCTGACCGCCTAGGTGCACCCTACATCTAGAACGGGGTGACGTCGACCACAGGGGCAGGCCTCGAAGCCCTCAGCGGCCAGGGGTCTGGCGGACCTGGGTGAGGGCATAGTCGATCAACGTCTGGTTGAGCTCGACGCCGTGGGCGGACCGGGCATGGTCCTGGACCTTGCCCAGCAGCTCCTCGGGGCTGCCCGCATCGGTGACCGCGCTGCACGCGACGCCGACGTCTTCACAACGGAACTGGACTCCCATGACGATCGCCTCTCCTGATCGCTGGCTCAGGACACCGCAGCGTCGGGCTGCGGCTCGCCGACCGACGCCACGAGGCCCTCCAGGGCGTCGGCCACGGCAGTGAGGTTGGCGTTGACATCCGCGATCACGGGACCGATCGGCTCGGTCCGCAGGGCGATGGCCCGGACCCCGAAGGTGACCTTCCCCAAGGTGTCGACGGCGCGGCGCAGGATCAG
>NZ_DATLXO010000154.1:0-8801 GCF_035575815.1 Iamia sp. | reverse complement strand
GCGAGCGGTGGAGGGCACGCTCGTGGCCTCGGCCCACCAGTCCCACAGCTACACCGACGGCGGCTGCCTCTACTTCACCTTCGCCGCCCAGGTCGACGCCGACGAACGTGACGCCTACTACCGAGCGGCGTGGGATGCCGGCACCCGGGCGGTGCTGGCCCACGGCGGTTCGCTGAGCCACCACCACGGGGTGGGCCTCAACCGGGCGCGCTTCGCCCGCGAGGCGCTGGGCCCGGCTCACGACGTGCTGGTCGCGGCCAAGGCGGCGCTCGACCCGTCGGGCATCCTCAACCCCGGCAAGCTGGGCCTGCCCTCGCCGTTCGGCGAGCTCGCCTGGCCCTAGCCCGGCCACCGTGACCGCATCTCCGAACCCCACCCGACCAGAGGGCACCGACTGGCGCCTCGCCGTGCGGGCCGGGCTCAACGGGCTCGTGTTCGTCGGGCCCGCGGCGATCGCCGGCCAGCTGCTCGCTGACGGCGACGGCCGGGTCCGCGGCGGGGCCGCACTCGTCATCGTCACCGTCCAGCTGCTCGGCTTCTGCTTCGCAGGCTGGGTCGTGCGGCGCTTCGAGCCCCTCTCGCCCGTCGCCACCTGTGCCGCCGCCGGCGTGGTGTGCTGGGCGATCCTGCAGGGCGCCGGCATCGTCACCTCGCTGCTGCGGGGCCAGGACCTGACGCCGCTCACCTGGGTCGCCACCGGCCTGCTCGCCGCCCTCACCGCCGCTGCGGGCGGCCTGCTGGCCCGTGTCGAGCGCGTGCCCCGTCGCCCGATCCGCTCACCGGAGGAATCCCCGTGACACCCGCCGAGAACCGCATCCTCGTCATCGACGTCGGCACCAGCAGCCTGCGGGCGGCCGTCGTCGGCGCCGAGGCGTCGGTGGCCCACGTCCACTCCCGGTCTCTGCTGCCCGAGTCGCCGGCACCCGGGCTCGTCGAGTTCGACGGGACGTTGATGGCGACGACCGTGCTCGAGGTGGCGCGCGCCGCTCTCGCCGCCGGCGGGCCGGTGGATGGGGTCGGCATCGCCAACCAGCGGGCCTCGACCCTCGTGTGGGACCGGGCCACCGGTGTCCCCGTGGCCCCAGGTCTCGGTTGGCAGGACCTGCGCACCATCGGCACCTGCCTGGAGCTGGCGGGCGAGGGCATCCGCATCGCCCCCAACCTCTCGGCCACCAAGGCCCACGCCCTGCTCGACCAGGTCGACCCCGAGCGCACCCGCGACCTCTGCGTCGGCACCGTCGACTCATGGGTCATCTGGACCCTGACCGAGGGCGCCCTCCACGTCACCGACCCGACCAACGCGGCCCTCACCGGGATGCGCACCGTCGAGGGCCGCGACTGGTCAGACGGCGTCCTCGCCCGACTCCGGATCACCCGCGAGTCGCTGCCGACCGTCGTCGACTCGGTGGGCCTCGTCGGCCCGGCCACGGCCCTCGAGGGCGCGCCTCCCATCGCCGGCATCGCCGGTGACCAGCAGGCCTCGCTCGTCGGGCAGGGCTGCGTCGCGCCGGGCCAGGCCAAGGCCACCTTCGGCACCGGCGGCATGCTCGACGTGATCGTGGGGCCCGAGCGGCCGCCCTTCGGTACCCGGGGCCCCGCCGGCGGCTTCCCGATCGTGACCCTCGGTCGCGACGGCGCCCTGACCTGGGGCGTGGAGGCGGCGATGCTCTCCGCCGGCACCAACGTCGAGTGGCTGCGCGACGACATGGGCCTGATCGCCGATGCCGCCGAGTCCCACCCCGTGGCGGCGTCGTGCGACGACAGCGAGGGCGTCTGGTTCGTGCCCGCCCTGCTCGGCCTGGGCGCCCCCCGCTGGGACTACGGCGCCCGCGGCACCCTCCTCGGCGTGAGCCGCGGATCGGGCCGGGCCCAGGTGGTGCGGGCCGTGCTCGAAGGTGTGGCCCACCGGGGGGCCGACCTCCTCGAGGCGGCCGAGGCCGACGGTGGGCTGCCGATCGCGTCGCTGCGCGTCGACGGCGGGATGAGCGACAACCCGACCTTCGTGCAGGCCCTGGCCGATGCCACCCAGCGGCCCATCGAGGTGTCGCCCGAGCGCGAGGCGACCACGCTCGGCGCGGCCTACCTGGCCGGGCTGGCCTCCGGCGTGTGGGCGACGGCGGAGGAGATCGCGGCCCTGTGGGCCCCCCGGATGACCGTGGAGCCGGCCCGCACCCTCGACCGGGACCGGTGGCAGGAGGCGGTACGGCGCTCGGCGCACTGGATCCCGGAGCTCTCGGGCCTGGACTTCTGACCCGGTGCCCTCGCCCTGCGGCCGGGGGCACCGGGCGCACGCTTCGGGACGTGAGGTCGTCGCGCACTAGACATGGGCGGTCCGTGCTGCTGCGCCGCCACGTGACCCCTGCAGGGGCGGCCCGACCCGAGGAGGACGCGTGGGGACCAGCCCGCCGCGACTGCCAGTCCTGACCGACCGAACCGAGCCCCTCCTGATCGATGCGCCCGCCGTCAACGGTGCGTCGCGACGCCGCTTCCTCGCCCGGGTCGCCGCCGGCGGTGCCGTGCTCGCCGCCGGCACCCAGCTCACCCCCCTCACCCGCCTGGCGCCCTTCGCCGGCGCCCAGGACGACGGCGAAGGCGAGGCTGAGGCCGGGTCCGAGCTCACCGAGGACGAGACCCGCGTCGCCTTCCTGGCCGGGCTGGCCCTCGCCTGCACAGAGGCGTACGCCATCGCCACCGATCCCACCTCCTCCCCGCTGCCCGAGCCGGTGCTCGAGGTCGTCCGCAGCTTCGGCCTCCACCACTCCGGTCAAGCCGACGAGCTCAACGACCTGCTCCCCACCGCCGTCGAGGAGCCCAACGCGACGCTGCTCGCCGAGCTCCAGGGCACCCTCGGCGCCGTCACGGAGCCGACCGATATGCTCACCGCGCTCGGCGACCTCGAGACCTCCGTGGCCGCCACCCACTTCAGCACCATCGGGGCGATGGAGGATCAGAACGACGCCCAGGTCGTCGCAGCCACCCTGCCGGTGGTCGCCCAGCACGCCGTCGTGCTGGGCTCTCTGGCCGGCGTCGAGGCCTCCGCGCTCATCCCCGACTCGCAGTCCGGTGATGGCACGCTCTCGGCCGAGTCCTACCCGGCCGTCCGGCCGGAGGGCGACGAGGGATCGGCAGCGTCGAGCACCGTGCCCGACGAGGACCCCGAGGCCAACGAGGGCGGCGAGGGCGTCGACCCGGGCGACGGCGACTCCGACGGAGGCACCGCCGACCCCGGTGACGGGACCGAATCGAGCGGGGGCGGCGCCGACGACGGCAGCGGCTCGACCGCCACCAACGAGGACTGAGAGGACAGCGGGCCGACATGCACCCTGACGACATCGACGAGCTGGTCCGCGAGGCGCAGCACATCCCCACCACCGCAGTCGCCCAGTGGCGAGAGACGGCGGGCCGCATCCTGGTTCGCTCGGACCCCGACGTCGTCGGCGCCCCGGGTCCCGACGGCCGCCGGCAGTTCCTCCGCCTCGGCGGAGGTGGCGTGCTCGCCGCGGCCGTGCTCGCGGCGTGCGGCAGCGACGAGGTGACGCCGCCGAGTGAGACCGGGGTGACCGAGCCCCAGCCGGCGGAGACCACCCTGGCGCCCCCGCGGGCCACCACACCGGAGGAGGGGGCGACCCAGGACTCGGTCGTCACCCGCACCCACCGCAGCCTCGAGCTGGCCGCGGTGCAGATCTACTCGGTGCTGCTCGACGACGACGAGGCCCTCGCCGAGGTCAGCTCCCTCCAGCGGCTCCGCGAGGAGATCACCTACGACGAGGGCACCTTGGGGATGCTGACGCTCCTGCGCAACCGGCACCGGACCCACGCCGAGGCGCTCGTGGGCCTGATCGAGACCGCCGGCGGCGAGCCGATCGCCACGGCCAACCGGGGCATCCTCGACGGCCTGCTCGGCGCCCAGATCGGAGACCTCACCACCCAGCGCGCGGTCCTCCAGTTCGCCGGCTCCATCGAGACCCTCGCCGCCGCCACCTATGCGTGGGGAGCGGGCACGCTCAGCACACCCCAGCTCCGCCAGAGCCTGATGGCCATCGGTGCGGTCGCGGCCCGCCAGGCCGCCCTGGTGTCGCTGCTGATCGACCCGACGGGCGCCAGCGCAGTGCCCGCCGCCGTGCTCGACACCTCGGGCCCGGCCCGCCTGCCGGAGTACATGCTCGTGGCCGACGGCCAGGAGGGCACCGACGCCCTCGCCGAAGCCGAGGAGGCGCCGGCCGACGACGAGGACGCCGAGGGCGAGGACGCGCCAGAGGGCGAGGACACCCCCGAGAGCGGGGACGCTCCCGAGGGCGGGGACGGCGGGGCGGAGGACTCAGCCGAGGGCGGCGACGGCGAGTCGACCGAGAGCGAGGGCTGAGGCCGTCCCCGAGGCCGAGCCGCGAAGACCTTTCCCGAGTGCGCTCGGGCGGGGTCAGAAGTTGAGTTCCTCGAGGTCGTCCGGATCGGTGATCGGCACCTCGAAGATGGGGCCGCCGTCGTCGGGATCGATGATCGTCGCCCCTTCGCTCTCGAGGAACCTGGCGATCTGCATCTGACCCATCTGGCGCCCTGTCAGCCGGGGGTCGATCAGGAAGCCGTGCGGGTTCGTGGTGGCCGTCGGCGTGAGGTCGTTGCGGTAGAAGGTCGTCACGTCCTCGAACCCGCCGGCCCGCATGAGCGTGGCGCTGGTCGGGTTGGGCACCGTCTCGTCGCCGAAGGCGAACTGGTACATCACCCGCTTGGGCGCCTCACCGGTCGGCGGCCGGAGGCGGATCAGCGGAGCGAAGGCCTCGGGGCTGCCGCTGCGGTTGATCCAGTTCGTCCGGGCCCCGACCTGTTGGATGGCCACCGCACCCGGCGCCGGTGAGGTCTCCGGGGGTTCGGCGAACAGCGGGGTCGACTCGGTGAAGCCGCGCCGCCCGTCGGCGCAGCCGCTGGGCCCGCCGTTGAGCAGCGGCGGCCGACGGTTGCCGAGCTCGGTGGTGACCGTGCAGCGGAACCCGGGCGAGAGCCGGGCGATCTCGAGGATGGGCCCGCCCGGCACGTTCAGGGCGCCGAAGGTGATCAGCGGATCGGCGCCCATCAGCATCGTGCCGTAGATGCCTCCGAGGCTCTGGGCGTAGTAGCCGATGCCGGTGCCGCGCAGGTCGATCGTGTCGTCGCCATCGACATCGACGCCGCGCGCGATGGCCCGGGCCAACGCCATGTTGTCGAGCGCGGTCTGGCGCAGGCCGTCGCGCAGGCCGATGCTGGCGAAGCGGGCGGGTTGGCTCCGGGTGCCGAGGCCGTCGCGGTCGTCGTACTCACCGTCGCCCTCGACGTCGACGGCCCGCCCGAAGCCCGAGAAGCGCTCGGTCGTCAGCGGGACCGCGAGCTGCACCCCGCTCTCGGTGGCCGGGCCCCGGGAGTGGCCGACAGGGTCGATGGCGATGGTGGCGATGCCCTCACGCAGGTTCTCATCGGCGGCGAGGAAGACGTCGTACTTCGAGCGGGTCACGCCGGGGCCGAAGATGGCGACGGGCCAGCCGTCGGCCGGCTGGGGTCGGGTCGGCGTGGCCTGCGGGGTGATGAGGATGAAGCCCACCCGGTCATGCTCCGTCGGGGAGATCACCGGGTGCCGGCTGGGTCGGCGGGCGATGGCCCGGTTGGCGTCGATCCACTGCGGGGACAGGTACGACCCGAAGGCGACGGTCCCACCGTCGGGCGAGAACCGCCGGCTGTCGAAGACGGTCTCCTCGACCAGCGGGTCGTCGTCGCCCACCTCGAGGTCGTTGAAGCGCAACGGGCGCACCACGTTGGCCGCCGAGTACACGCGCCGCTCGCCGTCGATCACGAAGTCGAGGCCGCGCTGGTCTTCGGGGATCCCCGCCGAGGTGTAGGCGGCGCCGGAGTCGAGCTGGCGGCGGTACTCGCGCAGCTCGCGGGTGGTGGTCATGGTGGTGAACGTCGAGGTGCCCGACTGGCCGTTGATCGCGTCGGTCACCACGATCTCATAGGTGGTGCCCTCGAGCAGCTGGCGCTCGGGTTGACCCGCGAGCACCGTGCCGCTCAGCACCAGGCGCCCCAACCCAACGCGCCCCGCCTCCGTGTCGTCGCCGACGGGGTGGAGGTAGAGGGTGTCGGGATTGACCCGGGCCACGTCGATGGGTTCGTTGAAGCGCACCGTCACCCGGGGGTCGAGGTCGAACCCGTCGAGCTGGTTGATCAGGTTGAGCTCGAAGCAGTCCGAGAGCCGGGCCGTGCAGTCGGGACGGGGCAGGTTCACCCGCCGGCCGGTCAGCTGGGTGGCATCGGCGACGGTGGTGGCGTCGGAGGGGCCGATCACGAGGGCGTCGGGTGGCGGCGTGCACGCCGCCAGCCCGCCCGCGCCCAGCAGGAGCAGGGCGGTGAGCGCGACGGTGACCGCGTTCCGTGGACGTCGCACCGTTGGCACCATCGTCATCTCCTCCTGCCCCCGGGGGCCGTTGGACCGCTCGCGCCGGGCGATGTCGGGCCCCCGACGATTTTCGCCGTCGGCCCGCCGGTCCCTGTCCACGCCCGGCCCGAGTACCCTATCGCGCTGGTGGTGAGCTGGCCGGGTGACCGCGGTTGGCCCGGTGCGAACCGGGTCGGCTGAGGAAGGTCGGGGCTCCCCAGGGCACGGTGCTGGTGAGAGCCAGGACGGGGCGACCTGTCGGTACAGGGCAACAGAGAGCAGACCGCCGATGGCCTCCGGGCACAGGCAAGGTTGAAACGGTGCGGTAAGAGCGCACCAGCGTCGTGGGCGACCACGGCGGCTAGGCAACCCCCACCGGGAGCAAGGCCGAACAGGGACAGGGTGGCCCGCCCGTCACGTCCCAGGTGGGCCGCACAGATGGATGGTCACCCATCGGGACCCCCGCAAGGGACCCGAGGACAGAACCCCGCCTACAGGCCAGCTCACCACCACCACCACTCGACTGACCAGGGGACATGATCCGCTGCGGCGGCATGGGTTCACGAGGATCCCAACAAAGGGCCCTCGAGCATTCGCGGTGACCGCCCTGATCCCGGGTCCGCTGTCGCGCGCTCTGCGTACGGTGCTCCACATGGATGACACCTCCGCCTCCCCAGCGTCGCCCAAGTAGCCTGCTCGCAGTGGCTGGCGACGACTCTGTGACGTTCCGCCTTGATGGCGAGGTGACGATCGGCCTTCTGTCCGACGCGCTCCGCCGCTTCTCCAAGGTGCTCGATGAGCTCAGCCGGGTCCGCGACGCGCACGTGGCGTGGGTGCTGTCGGGTCTCGAGTACGGCAGCGCCATGACGACCGCACGGGCGATCCCCCTCGACAAGGAGTCGGCGGCCGCTGTCTCGGACATCGTGGAGGACTACCTTGGGGCCGCCCGCCAGGTCGCTCGGGGAAATCTCGACCCTGACCGGCCGATCTTGCGCCTGGTGGGAGACCTCGCCGCAGTGGCTGACGACGAGCACCCCTTGGTGCTGGAGACGGCCGAGGACGACGTCATCTTCACTGGACAGTCCGCACCACCGGCTCCGCCAAGCGCCGCGCCGGAGATGACACGGTCTCTCGGGGCGATCCGAGGCCGCATTGAGACCCTCTCTCACCGCGGCGGCCTGCGCTTCACGCTCTACGACCTGACCAACGACCGTCCGGTGTCCTGCTACCTCCGAAGTGAGGACGAGGCGATGATGCGGGGCGCTTGGGGACGGATCGCCGACGTCACCGGCACCATCACCCGTGACGCCGCGACCGGCCGACCTCGGGCGATTCGACGGGTGAGTCGCGTCGACCTGATCGCCGAGGGTGACAGCCTCGGCTACAAGCAAGCCCGCGGTGCCATCCGTCTCGACGGTCCCGCCGAGCAGGTGATCCGCCGGGTCCGGAATGCCAGCTGAACCACGGCCCATCTAAATGGACGCCAGTGTTCTCATCGCCTACATCGGTGAGGAACCCGGGCGCGCCGACACCGTCGCTGCGCTCCTTGAGGACGCCCGCCAGGGCAGGGTCAAACTGCTGACCTCCGTGTTGTCGGTCACGGAGGTGGCCTACGGCGCGGAGGAGGCGGCCGGCGGGTTGACGGCCGAAGGTGAGGCTGCGATCGACAAGCTCTGGGAACCAGCCTCACCGATGACCATCGTCGATGTGTCCCAGGCTCTGACCCGCGCGGGGCGTGGACTGATCCGAGCGGCCAAGCAAAGGCAAGTCAGCGCCCCTGGTTCCATCGATGCGCTCCACCTGGCGACGGCGGTTCTCCACGGCTGCAAGGAGATCTTCACCTACGAGAAAGAGGCGACACGCACCAAGTGGGCCGCCGCCACGGGTCTCCCAATCTCTGAGCCCTACGTCGACGAACCGCCGCTCTCGTTCTAGCGCCGTCCCCGGCCAACCCATGACGGAACGGGCGGCGGCATCGCATCGGGCACGCGGCCATCGCGACGCAGGCGTCTCTGCGATGCCCGCGATCAGCCGGTGATGGGCGCTCGAAGTCCAAGGTTCAGTGCGATGCCCCACATGGCGAGGATGCTACCGGGCCGCCGAAAGGGACCGGCCTGGCGACGCTGCGAGCAGCCCAGGTCAGAGCAGGAAGACCGACCCGGTAGCGGTGAAGTTGCCCTTGACCCGCAGCTCCAGGTCCGTCGCCTCCTCACCCACCTCCAGGTACAGCCAGCCCTTGCGGGTCGCGCCTGCGGGCACATCGCCATCGATGGACGGCTCGTCCGACGTGGTGAAGGTGATGTCCCACGCTTGGCCCTCGGAGTCAACGACCTCGACGGCGCCAAACGTCGAGAACGTCGTGGTCTCATCGC
Source organism: Iamia sp. (assembly GCF_035575815.1). Taxonomy (NCBI): domain Bacteria; kingdom Bacillati; phylum Actinomycetota; class Acidimicrobiia; order Acidimicrobiales; family Iamiaceae; genus Iamia; species Iamia sp. The sequence continues at coordinate 29 of NZ_DATLXO010000154.1, read as the reverse complement.
CGGTGTTCACGATCGTCAGCTCGACGCCG
>NZ_DATLXO010000153.1:0-2953 GCF_035575815.1 Iamia sp. | reverse complement strand
CGCGCCCAGCCCGGCACGGGGGATCTCGATGTCGACGTCGTCGTGCGGGCGCGTCACCCGCCCGACGAAGCGGTCGAGCGCGAGCCCACCCATGAGCCACCAGGTCGTGGCCACCCCGTCGAGGAGCCGACCCAGCTCGGTGGGCGTGAGTGGCTGCCACGGTCCGTGTTCGGCGGCGGCGGTCGTCACCGTCGCGCTCCCGCCGACCGGAGCGGTGACGCCTGGGGATCCACGCCGGCACCCTGTCCGACCGGGAGCCACGTCGGCAACCGCGAGCGTCGATGGCCGGCCCGACCGCCGGTCAGACGTAGCCGCGCAGGCGCGACGCGGTGGCGACCCGGTCGATGCCGAGGGCGAACGCGGCCTGACGCAGCGTGCAATCGTGGTCCTCCGCGAACGCGGAGGTGGCTGCGTAGGCAAGGCCGAGGCGATCGGCCAGCTCGGTGTTGAAGCGGTCGACCTTCCAACGGAACTGCTGGATGTTCATGGTCCACTCGAAGTACGAACCGACCACGCCACCCGCGTTGGCCAGCACGTCGGGCACCACCACGATCCCCCTGTCGCCGAGGATCTCGTCGCCCATGGGCGTCGTCGGGTAGTTGGCCGCCTCCACCACCAACGAGGCCGCCACATCGGCGGCGTTGCCGCCGTGGAGCTGCTCATCGAGGGCGGCGGGGATCAGCACGTCGCAGGGTCCGGTGAGCAGCTCGTCGTTGGTGATGACGTCGTGGGCGCCGGTGTGGTCGCCGACCCGGCCACCGGCGGCCACCGTGGTGCCGAGGGCCTCCACGTCCAGGCCGTCGTCGCGACGGATGCCGCCCCACTGGTCCGAGACGGCCACCACCGTGGCGCCGCGTCGGGCCGCCTCGGTCGCGGCGAAGGAGCCGACGTTGCCGAAGCCCTGGATGGCGATCCGCAGCCCGGCGAGGTCACTGTCACTGTGTCGGCAATGGGCCTCGAGCACGTCGATGACGCCGCGGCCGGTGGCCGCTTCGCGGCCAGGGGCTCCGCCGAGGTTCACGGGCTTGCCGGTGACGATGGCCGGGGTCCACCCGTGGGCGGCGCTGAAGGCGTCCATCATCCACGCCATGGTCTGGGCGTTGGTGTTCACATCGGGTGCGGGGATGTCGCGATAGGGGCCGATGACGTGGGAGATGCCGTTCACGAAGCGCCGGGTCATGCGCTCGCGCTCATCCGCGCTCATGGCCGCCGGGTCGACGGCGATGCCGCCCTTGGCCCCGCCGAAGGGCAGGTCGAGCAGGGCGGTCTTCCACGTCATCAGCGAGGCGAGCGCCCGCACCTCTTCGAGGTCGGCATCAGGGTGGTACCGGACCCCACCCTTGTAGGGGCCCCGGGCGCCGTTGTGCTGCACCCGGTAGCCGTGGACCACCTTCAGGCCCCCGTCGTCGAGCCGGACCGGCACCTGCACCGAGATCTCCCGGTAGTTGGTGGTGAGCACGGCGCACATCTCGTCATCGAGGTCGATGATCCTCGCGGCGTCGGAGAAGTAGTGGTTGACCGCTTCGAACGCGCTGAGACCTTCACGGACCATGGATGGCGATCTCCTCACCGGCCGGGGCCGGCGCTCGGTGGCGGGTGGGTGCCGTGGGGGAGACACGGGTAGCTCCAGACACCCTGCCCCGGGCCCGGCAACGCACACCCGAGGAGGTCGAGGGGCCACAAGTGGCCCTACCGCCGGGCCCGGACCACCGGTATCCATGAGCCATGGACCGCTTCCGTCGTCGTTTCCCAGGACGCACCCACCCGCCGACACCGTCCGTCGGGAGGGGTGAGGCGGTCGCCATCGAGCGGGGCGCCTACCTCGACCGGGGCGGGGCCAGCGCGACCGGCGTCCGCCCCGAGAACCAGGACCGGTGGGCGGTCGGACCGTGCTGGGGCGTGGTGTGCGACGGGGTCGGCGGCCACGCCGGCGGGGCTCGCGCCGCCCAGCTGGCCCTCGACGCCGTGACCTCCAGCCTGGCCGCTCCCGACCGACCGGTCTCCGGCGCCGACCTTGACACCGCCGTCGAGGCCGCCACCCGGGCCGTGCGCGCCGGACAAGACGACGACCCGACCGTCAGCCACATGGCCTCCACCCTCACCGTCGCGTCCGCCATCGCGGTCGAGCCCGATGCCAGCGTGTGGACGGTGATCCACGTCGGGGACTCCCCGGCGTGGCTCGTGACTGCGACGGAGAGTCGACCGATCACCTGCGACCACAACCTGGCCGGCGACCTGGCCCGGGCCGGTTCCCTCTCCACCGCCGACGCAGCCGGGCACCCGGGTCGGCGCCTCCTCACCCGCGCCATCGGCGTCGACGACCACGCCAAGCCCGACACGATCAGTGTCACCCTCGCCCCCGGCGACGCCTTGGTCCTGGCCTCCGACGGCCTCTCCGACGTGCTCGATGCCGCCGCCATCGATGAGGGGCTGTCTCCGGCGAACAGCGCCACCGACGGCGCCGAACGGCTGGTCCGCATGGCGCTGGACCGCGGCACCACCGACAACGTCACCGTCGTGGTGCTGCGGCACCGGGCATGATCCGCTGGTGCCCGCGCCTGAGACGAGCCGGAGACCGTCGGCCGCGGCCCGGAGGCGTTGGTCCGCCTGCTCACCACCCCGTCGACGAGAGGTCGATCGGCCGCCGCGGCGGTGGCGAGGTGACCTTTCGGCAACCGGCGCTCAGCCGATGACGCGCCGGGGCGACCAGATCGGAACCCACTGCCGGTGACGCTGCGCATCCGGATCGACCCCGGCCCCCGCACCGCCGAGTTCGGCCGCGAGGAGGTCGTGCGCATCGGCCGCGGTCGTACCAACGAGGTGCGGGTCGGCCACCAGCGCATCGGGGGCCGCTGGACGGTCTCGACCGCCCACGCCGAGGTCCGCTGGGACGGCACCCGCTGGAGCACGCTGAACGTCAGCGCCCGCCCCGGACTGCTCCACGTCTATGAGC
>NZ_DATLXO010000152.1:0-2587 GCF_035575815.1 Iamia sp. | reverse complement strand
ACCCACATTTCCCCCCAGGCCGCCGCCGGCTACGGCAAGGCCCTCCGTGAGGAGGTGGGCGCGTCGTTCCCCCTGATCGCCACTGTCCCCCGGCCCTCTCCGGCCCAGAACTACCCGTACGCCGAGGTGGTGGCCTCCTTCGACGCCATCGCCCCGATGGTCTACTGGCTGAACCGCCAGCCCGACACCGACGCAGCCGGCGCCCTTCGCGATCTGGCCCGGTTCGGCAAGCCGGTGTTCCCGGTCGGGCAGGCCTACGACGGCGCCCCTGAGGGCGGCCGGGCCGGAGTGCCCCCGCCCGAGGAGTTGTGGCGGTTCATGCGGGCCGCCGAGGCCAACGGGGCGCAGGGCGTGTCGTTCTGGTCGTGGCAGGCAGCCAACGCCAAGACGTGGACCGCCATCACCGAGGCCGAGCAGTTCCGCTCGCCCGCACCGTGGATGCGCAGGTAGCCGGCCGAGCTCCGCTCAGACCTAGATCCGCGCGTTAGCCGGCGTCGTGGGCAGACCATCCGCGACAAGAGCCTTTCGTTTCAAGAGAATCGGGCTTGCGAAAGCAACCAACGCTCCTGAAAGAAAGGCACCTGTCGGGTGAAGACGATACCGAAGCGCCGTCCCTCTGTCACGGTTGGTCGGGACGACCCCTCCATCACTCCCGCAGCCGGGCTGGTGCTGGTGGCCGAGGTCGACCGCATCCTGGGGGTGGCATCCAGCATCGACGGCTACGTCGGGTCGATCAAGGCCCGCCGACAGGGGCTGTCCGCCGGCGAGCTGGTGCTGTCGATGGCCGAGACCATGCTCGCCGGAGGCGACTTCATGATCGACCTGGACAACCAGGCCCGGCCCGACACCGCCGGCGCCGCGCTGCGGGCGGTGGCCGGAGCGCCGGCGTCGACGACGTTCATCGCCCTGGCGAAGCGTTTCGACGAGGTGGCGATCGGTGACCTGGGCTCGGCGATGGGGGTGCTGGTGCGCCGAGCGTTCGCCACCCTTCCCGAGAAGCGCCGCGCCGCGCTGGCCTCGTCGCGGCCGACGATCGACCTCGACCCCACCGACATCGAGGTCTACGGCTCGAAGAAGGAAGGAGTCGCCTACAACTACGCCGGCCAGCGGGCCGGGCGGGCGCACCCGGTGGTGTGGGCCGAAGCCGGCGTGGTGCTGGCCGCCGATCTCGGCTCGGGACGCGACGACCCCCGGCCTCAAGCCCCCGATCTCATCGCCCGAGCGGTGGGCGCATTGCCCGAGGGTCTCGGCCGGCCCCGGGTACGCGCCGACGCCGGCTTCTTCGACCGAGGGGTGGCGGAGGCGGCACTGGCCAACCGCTGCGACTTCGCCATCGCGGCCAAACGCAACAAAGCAGTGTGGCGGGCAGCGCGAACCGTTGGGGGACAAGGCTGGCAGCCCGCGTCGGGCATGGCCGGGGCCGAGGTGGCGGAGTGCCCCTACAAGCCGGGGGGCTGGCCCGAGGGCACCCGGACCATCGTGCGCCGCGTCCGCCTCAACGCCGACCAGGTCCGCACCGACCCCCGGTCCCGCCGACGGCGCACCATCGATCCCGAACAGTTGCGCCTCGTGCTCGACGGCGAGGCCGACCACGTCTATGCCTACAGCTTCATCGTCACCAACCTCGACGGCGACCCGGTGGCGATCGAAGCGTGGTTCAGGGAGCGGGCCCAGGTGGAGGAGCGGATCAAGGACTCCAAGTGCGGGCTGGCCCTGCGCCACCTGCCCTCGGGCTACGAGGCGGTCAACCGGGTGTGGATGTGGTCGGCGCTGCTCGCCCTCAATCTCTCGGCGTGGGCCCAGGGCCTCGGCGGCGCCGACGCCGACGGAAGGGCGCATGCCAAGCGGGCCCGCCGGGAGCTGTTCTGCATCCCCGCCCGCGTCATTCACCACGCCCGACAGGTGGTCCTGCGCCTCAGCCCGACCCATCGGCGGGGACCGTTCCTCGCGACGTGGGCGGCACTGGCGGCCCTGCCCAACGCCGCGTTGCCCTGACGCGTCGGTGTCGACCGGCCGCCGCAGGCTCAGCGCGGGCCGGAATCACGACGCAAACACATCCGGTCCTGATCGAGCGCGGGGCCGACGCGGAAACTCCCGTCGTGGTCGGCGCGCACCCGGCCTCGTCGCTCCGATCACGCCTCCTTCATGCCGGGCCGCACGCAACACGCGGATCTAGGTCTGAGCTGGTCATCCGGGCATCCTTCCCAGCCGGCTTCGGTCTAGAACGGTGCGATGAGCGACGACGAGCCCGACGATGCCCCCGCGTTCCGGCTCGACCCCTTCGACATCACCCGCCGGGCCCGGGAGACCTACGGGCCCGACGGCCGGCCGGCGCATGGGCCACGCCGGCGCCATCGTGTCGGGTGGCAAGGGCGGCGCCGCCGCCAAGATCGAGGCGCTGGAAGCGGCCGGCGCCATTGTCGTCCTCGACCCCACCGAGCTCGGTTCGCGCATGGCCGAGGTGCTTGACCGCTCGGCAGCTCCCTAGGCCCCCGAGAGCCCCGGCCTCAGACCTAGATCCGCGTGTTGCGTGCGGCCCGGCATGAAGGAGGCGTGATCGGAGCGACGAGGCCGGGGGCGCGCCGAC
>NZ_DATLXO010000151.1:0-27376 GCF_035575815.1 Iamia sp. | reverse complement strand
GTCCGTGGTCGATGAGGTGGTGGCGGGCGACGCTGGTGAAGATGTCGAGCACCCGGGGGGCGCTGGGGGCGGGGCAGGCGCGTAGCTCGGGGTAGAGCGGGATGTTGGCCAGCTCCGCTGCTTTCATGGCGGTGCGGATCTCGCGTTCGATGAGGGCTTCGGTGAGCAGGGCGAGGAACTGGCAGAGCAGGAGGGCTTCGATGCGATGGGGGGTCTTGAGGTAGACGGGGGCAACCTGTTGGGGCCCTTTGAGCATGTGGTTGCGGCGCTCCAGGTTCGGTTGGTAGCGGTAGGCGGCGAGGACCTCGTCGGGGGTCATGGCCGTGTCGTTGGTGATGAGCGGGAAGCAGCCGTCGCTCGCCGCGTCTTTGGCGACGACGTCTTCGTTGACCTGCCAGGCGACGCGGTGATGGGTGCGGGTGAGGCGGCGGTAGCGGGTGTTGGCCCCGGGCCGGCCACGCTTCTCTTGCCGGTAGGTCTCCTCGGTGGTCTCGGTGACGGTGAAGCTGACCCAGCGGGTCGCGCCGGCGGCGTCGACCGCCGCGGTGGCGGCGGCCTCGACCGCGGCGATAGTGCGGATGCGGGTCTTGGGTGAGGCGAGGCGCCCGTTGAGGTCATCGAGGCCGGCGATGGCGTTGGCGATGCGGGCTCGGCGGGCTTCGGCGTCTCGGTTGATCTTGGTCGACGAGCGCACCCAGATGATCCGGTAGCCCTCCGCTGAGGGTGAGCGGGCGGGGGTGGTGTGGAACACCTCGTCGACCTCACCGTGGCGGCGGCCCGGGCGGCGGTGCGCTTCGGTCCAGTCGGGGTCACCGCCCCAGAGCCAGTCGCGGAACTCGGCGTCTTCTTTGCGGGTGCGGGGCAACACGGTCACGAACCGGCCGCCGTTGCGGTGAATGTGGTCCATGGCGGCCCGGTTGGCCAGCTTGCAGTCCGCGACGTAGAGGAAGTCGGGCCGCCCGACCAGGGCCCGCAGCTCGTCCCAGGTGGGGATGTGGGTCACGTCATCAGCGGTGTTGCCGTCCTCGGTGCGGTACGCGATGGGCACCGCCCCATCGGCGGTGACGGTCAGGACCCACAGGAGCTGCTTGAGGTCGGGGCGGTGGTCCTTGTTGTGGCCGTAGGTGATCGCCGGGCTCGCCTGCCCAGCGTGGGGGCCGCCGGTGGCGCCGGTGTAGGCGCCGGAGAAGGTGATGGTGGTCGAGTCGTTGTGGAGCTGGGAGACATCGAGGTCGAAGTCGCGGATGACACCGAGGACCACCTCGGTGATGAGGGTGGCCCGGTCGGTGTCGAAGAGCCGGTCGAGCATGCGGCCCACCCGGTCGTCGTTGAGGACGTCGGCGTCCCCGGCCGAGAGCCCCAGCAGCGCTGGCTGGTAGGGGGCAGCCCACTCGCCGAGGGCGTAGAGCGGCAGGTGGCCAACGATGAGGTTGCGAACCACGACGCCGATCACCGTGGCTGGTGCGAGGCGCAGGCGCCCGTCGTCGGCCGGCAGGTGACGCTCGAGGCGTCCGGACAGGCCGATGCGGTGAAGGAAGTGGTTCACGACCGGCAGCGGGCCGAGGGCTTCGCTGGTGAGCTCGAAAGGGCCGGGGACGGTCATCGGGCTTCCTCCTTGACGTCGGCGTCCTTGTCGGTCAGCATAGATGCTGACCGATCATCGACCGGGGATGCCTGAAGGACCGAGATGCCCACCCGACTCGACATCTACGAGCGCAAGTACCGGGCCCTCGCCGCCGAGTTGGCCGAGATCGGCTTCATCAGCCCCGGCAGCCTGGTGTCGCGCACAACCTCCTGCGGCAAGCAGGGCTGTCGCTGCGGGGGCGACCCACCCCAACGCCACGGCCCCTACTACCAGTGGAGCCGCGCCATCGCCGGCAAGACCGTCAGCCGCCGGCTGAACGAACGCGAAGCCGACCTCTACCGGGACTGGATCGCCAACAAGCGGCGCCTCGAACGGATCGTCACCGAGATGGAGAAGATCTCAGCAGCAGCCGGCGAGATCCTCCTCCGTCAACCAGCCACGCCCAAGCCACCAGGCCGGGCATGACCGTGACCAGGGGAAGTGGGGGGCCAAAACGTCATCGAGAAGTGCGGAACGTCAGGTGAAGGAGACGAGAACGATGGCCAACTACTCCCGCTGGGACGATGTCAAGGGGCGCCGCCGCGCCCCGTCCGAGGAGGTGCGCACCGCGGTCGGCCAGGACCTCGATCTCGGTCAACTGATCTACGACCTGCGCACCGAGGCCGGTCTCAGCCAGCGGGCCCTCGCGGAGCGCATGGGGACAACTCAGTCGGTGATCTCCCGCCTCGAGGAGGGGGGCGGCGCCCGGAACCGGCTCGACACGCTCGCTCGGGTCGCGGCCGCCCTCGGTCGCCACCTCGTCGTGTCGTTCCCCGAGGAGGTCCCGGCCCGGCTCAAGGACGCCGTCCAGGTTGCCTGACCTGCGACCGTCTCTACCGGTACTACTCCGGTACTAGAACTGGGCGGAACCACGGCGACCGACCGACTGGGCCGGGCAGATCCGCAGGTCACGGACCGGTGTGGATCCTCGAACAGCCTCGGGTTGCGAGTGACATGCGGAGGTTGACCTTCCCAGGCGCTCTCCTCAGCGGGTCATCCGCCATCATGGGAGACAGGCGAGACCGAGCCAGCGGCGGTACGCACGGACGAGTCGGGTCAGCATGTCAGCGCGCTCGGCGGGCCAACGGAACCGCACAGGGCACCGCCGACACCGAACTGCGCAGCCCATCAGGAACTCGGATCTTCTTTGGCAGCCAGACCCTAGACGTGCACCGGGAGGTCTGGGCGTCGGTTGAGGTACCCGGAGAAGCAACGGACACCGCAGTCGATCACCGTCTTCGGTGGCGCGTGCGTCAGGCGGTGACGCCGAGGCTTCGGGCCAGGGCTCCTTGGGCCTGTGCGCCGACAACGAGGAGGAGCAGGTCGAGCGGCACCGTCCCGATGCCCGTGGGCGTCGAGGACGGGTGCGTCACCGCAGCTTGAGGCGCCACGAGGTAGCACCGGCCTTCGAAACGAGGGTGGCGTTCCATGAACGCCCGCAGGCCGGACCGGCTGTGTTGGGGTGAGGATCCGATCTCGAATGCCAACGGTTTCTCAGGGTGGTCGAACACGAGGTCGACCTCGTACTTGCCGTCGCGCCAATGGTGGAGGCGAACACCGAGGTGAAGGGCGAGGGAGCGGAGCGTGGCCGCGACCAGGTTCTCCAACAGGGTTCCGAGCTCGGCTGGGTCGTCGAGGGGTGCGAGGCCCCGTTGGAGTGCGGCGTTCCGGATGGCGCCATCGACGAAGTAGAGCTTTCGTCCCCGCTTTTGGACAGCGGACTCCCGTCCGGAGAAGTTGGGAAGGGTGAAGACCAAGAAGGCTTGCTCCAGATAGGAGAGGTAGCGGTCGAACGTCGGTTGTGACAGCCCGAGGTCGCTGCAGATGTTCGACGGCGAGAGGATGCCCGTGATCTGCGCGGCCAGGACGTAGAGGAGGCGTTCGAGCATCATGGGGTTGTCGACGCCGAACGACTGAGGGATGTCTTTGTAGATGGCGCGTTCCACTGCGTCACTCCGAAGGACCTGCTGTGACTCGAGCAGCCGCCCCGACTCGTCCTCATCAGGTCGGCCTCGGGTCAAAGTGAGCAGCTCCGGGAAACCGCCGACGAGCATGAAGATCCGTCGCCACGCCGCCAGGCCTTCGCCGCCGCGTTGACCTTGGGACAACGAGTCCAGGCTGTCGGCCAGGGTGTTCCCGACAACTGGGGCCTCCCCCTGTCCGATGAGGTCGAGAAACTCCGGGAAGAGGTACGGGGTGAGGTGCTGCTCGGACCACCGCCCGACACCGCTCTCCAGTCGGCGTTCTCGGAGCGCTGCGGTCGCGCTCGAGGTTGCGGCGATCCGCACCGGCCACCCGTCGTCGAAGAACGTCTTGAGCCACAGGTCCCATCGATCGGCGTAGACGACCTCATCGAGCATCAGCAGGACCGGCTGGCCGGGGGTGGCCGCAGTTGTGGTGAGGACGGCTCGCACCAGGTCGTCGAGGCTCTCCTGCAGCAGAAGCGGGTGGTCGAGGCGCATCCACCAGATGCGATCGGGGTTGACACCAGCATCGAGGAGGTGCTGCACCGTCTGGTACAGCGCGGTGGTCTTGCCCACGCGCCGGGGCCCGAGGATGAGCTGGAAGCGATGCGGCTCGTCGCGGTGAAGTCGTTGCCAGAGGAGCGAGGCGAGCGATCGTTCCACGGGACGAGCGAGGGTGGCCGGCACCTTGCCCGTCCGATGCCACGGGTTCTGCTCATCGAACACGCGTTGCAGGTCCTGGGGTCCAGGGCGCCAGACAGCCAACGTGGATCTCCTTCAGTGAGGCTTGTTCGTGCAGTATGCCTCACCACATGAATGCTAATCGCCAAACAACACACGTGGACGCCCTCGGACGGAGGTTTCTGGCCGCTTCTGTGAGTGGCAGAGCTCCTGGCCGGGCGTGGTCGGACAGGGACATGAGGCGTGGCGAAGGGCTTGGCGCCGAAGGGCCGCTGCTGGCGGTCAGCCTCTGGGCGTGGCGCACCTCGGTGTCCCGGCAGGGTCACCGATCGAGTCGAGACCTACCGGTGGGCGCGCACTGGGACTCCGGGCAGATCGGAGGAGGCGGTGGCATCGGCGGTGACGACCGTGCGCTCGGAGGCCTTGGCGGTCGCGGCGATGATCAGGTCGTGAGCACCCCGTGGCTGGCCTTGGGCGCGCACCTCGACGAGCAGCTCGGCGTGGGCTTCGGCCACGTCGAGGTCGTAGTCGATCACGGGGGTGCTCGTCACGATGTCTTCCACGAAGGCCGCCCTCGCAGCCTGACGCGCACCGGTGGCGAGGTGGACCCCGACGCGCAGCTCGGCGACGGTGACCGCCGCGATGGCGACATCGTCGTCGTCATCGATCACACCGTCGGGGTCGTGTCCGCCTCGCTCGGCATCGACCAGGAAGGTGGTGTCGAGGAGGAGCCGGGTCACGTCCGATCGTCGATCTCGACGAGGGCTCGGGCCTCGGCGAGATCGTGGGTCCACGCCGGGTCGACCTGGTGGCGCCGCAGGGTTGCCTTGGCGTCGGCCCCCCGGCCCCGGCGCATGGGTTCAAGGTGGGCGATGGCCTTGCCCCGCCGGACGATCGTGAAGCGCTCGCCCCGGTGCTCGATCCCGTCGAGCAGGTCGGCGAAGTTGCGGGCGGCGTCGGTGGCGGTGATCTCAGGCACGAGATCAGATTATCAGATCGACAGCGGCCGACAGGTCGTCTCCGCCTGGGGGTCGCTGGCGCCGGTGAAGGAGCGGGTGACGAAGGGGGAGGTCATGGCGGCGAGCAGGGCGCGGTAGCCGAGCCCGAAGCGCACCTCGGACCCGATGGCCGGTCGGGCGGCGCCGGCGTCGAGGACCAGGTGGTCGCTGCTGGCGCCGAGGATCCTCAACCCGTCGGGGGCCACCAGCCCGTCGGGGTCGACGTCCTGGCGGCCGAGGGCCAGGATCACCCGTGACGTCTCCTCCCCGTCGGCGAGGTCGACGCCCGCATCGCCGGGGACCCGTTCGTCGGGGCAGGCGCCCGCAGGGCCGAAGGCGGTCTCGCCCCGTGCACCCCACGGCCGACCCGGCTTGACCTGCGACTCGATCACCTCGGCGACCAGGGTGAAGGCGTCGGTGTGGAGGCCCTCGATGGGCTGGCGTCCGAGCGGCTCTCGGCCGAGGAGGATCGACTCGCCGAGGCGCAGGTCGGTGACCCGCCCGACATCGGGGGACCCGAGGGCCCAGTCGAGGGTGGCCGAGTTCCCGCCCGACACGATGTCGAAGGCCATCCCGCAGCGGGCCTCCAGCGATCTGACCAGCCGCGAGAGCTCGGCCATGTTCGTCCCGTCGGGCGTGACGCCGCTCTGGCAGGCCAGGTTGGTACCGATGCCGCGCACGACGATGTGCGGGAGGCGGAGCGCGTGGCTCACCGCCGCCTCGAGGTCGGCGGCCAGGATCCCCTCGCGGAGGTCGCCCAGCTCGACCATGACCACGACCCCGTGGGGCCGCCGCTGCTCGCCCGCGGCGATCGACATTGCGGCGATGACGTCGGGCTCGGTGTTGAGGCTGACATCGGCGTGGGCGACGACCCGGTCGACCTGGCTGAGCATCGGTGACCGGATCAGGGTCATGGGCGCCGTCACGCCGGCGCTGCGCAGCGCCTCGAGGTTCTCGACGCGCGACTCACCGAGCGACGCGACCCCGGCGGCCAGCAGCTCCCGGGCGACCTCGGGCGAGCCGAGGGTGGCCTTGGTGACGCCGGTGACGCCGATGCCCCGCTGGGCGAGGCGCCCGACGAGGACCTCGGCGTTGTGGCGGACCTGGTCGAGGCGGATCTCCAACCTCGGCGCGGTCATGTCGTGGCGGTCATGTCGTGAGGGCGAGCTTCCGTTCCAGCTCGGGGAAGGCGCCCAGCACCATGTCGACCAGTCGGCCCGGCGAGCGGGTCAGGGCATCGGTGGCGGGGATGCCGAGCTCGCCCTCGTACCGGGCGATCGCCGCGGTGACCTCGGCGTCGGTCATGTTCTCGTGGTTGAGCGTCAGCCCGATGACCCGGGTGTCGGCGAAGGTCTGGATCAGGTTGATCTCGCTCGCCGCGGTCGGCATCGGGACGTGGGCGAAGTCGCCGAGCTTCGTGCGGTTCGGGGCGTGCTGGAGGATGACGGCGTCGGGCTGGCTGCCCCGGAGGATGAAGCTCGACGTCAGGTAGGCGGGGTGGCTGAGCGCCCCCTGGCCCTCGATGACGATCACGTCGGGGTGCTCGCCCTCGAAGGCCTCCACCACCGTGGCCTCCATCTCGCCCGAGCAGAACTGGCACGGGATCGCGTCGAGGGCGACGCCGTAGCGGGCGCCCTGGATGAGGCCGGTCTGACCGGTGCCGACGAGGACGGCCTTGGTGCCGCGGTCGTTGAGCGAGCGGGTGAGGATCGTGGCCGTGGTGCGCTTGCCGATGGCTCCGTCGGTGCCCAGCACCGCGATTCGCGGACAGGTGACCGTTGCGATGCGCCCGCTGAACATGCGGAGGTCCTTCTTGCCGCGCGGGCGGCGCACGTCGAGGATCTCCACCCCACGGGCGGCGGCGGCCGCGGCGAACTCCGGGTCGTCGTTCAAGAACTCGTGGAGCCCGTTGACGATGCTCATGCCGAGGGCGATGGCCTCGAGCACGATGCGCCGCTCGGTGGGCGAGAGCAGGCCGCTCGAGGGGGCCATGCCGAAGATGAAGAAGTCCGGGATCCGACCCGCCACCGCAATGGCGTCGGCCAGATCGGTGCAGATGGGGACCCCGTTCGGCTTGTCGCCGAGGACCTGACCCGCATCGAGCCCCGACTTCTCACTGTCGATCACCGAGAGGATCTCGTAGCGCTCGGAGTGACGGACCAGCCCGTTGGCCGTCTTGCCGTCGATGGCGCCGAAGTTGGCCTCGCAGTAGACCACGGCGGTCGAACCGGTGTGGGGGGCTGGCGACATGTCGCTCCTCGAGTTGTCTCAGAGGAGTCGACGGATTGGGCCCGGCCGCGGGCGGCCGGAGATCAAAGAGGGTCCCCACCAAGGGTGTGAAGGACCAGACTACCGCACCGGCGGACCCGGTCCCCCGTCCGCGGTCGGGCCCGAACGGGACCGCGGAGGAGCCCGACGGGCCCGCCGCGGCCGGAGGGCACGGGGGGTCTCAGCTCGATCCGCCGCGCCGGGGCCGCCGCCCACCGTCGAAGATCGGGGTCAGACCCAGCAGCTGGGAGACATCGACACCATCGGCGAACGCGACCCCGCCGGTGCGCTCGAAAAGGCGGGCCGGACCGGTCACCCTGGCGGTCTCGCCGGTGACGCGCAGCCACGACCCCTCGTACATGGCGAGGACCGGGCAGTGGTTCTCCTCCAGGAACTCGGTGATCCGATCCTTGCGGCTCTCGCCCATGAACGTGGAGCCGGGGTCGCGGTCGACGTAGTGGAGATTGATCTGGAACGGCACCAGGCCGAGGGCAGCGAAGCTCGGCGGGAGGCAGATCGGCATGTCGTTGGTGGTGCGGATGCTCGGGCAGGCCACGTTGGTCCCCGCCGACGCGCCCATGTAGCGGGTCTCTCCGGCTCGCACGCGACGGCTCAGTCCGCCGATCACGTCGAGCCCGTAGAGGGCGTCGAGCAGGCGGAAGCTGTTGCCGCCGCCCATCATCACCACGTCGGCCTCGAGGATCGCCCGCTCCGGGGCCCCGGAGCGGTGAGCCGAGGTGACCTCGACGCCGAAGGTGTCGAACGCAGTGGTGACCCGCTTCGCGTAGTCGTCCCAGTCGGCCAGGGCGTAGGGGACGAACGTGACCCGGTCGCCGGCCGCCACCTGGGCCAAGGCCTCGGCGGCGTGGGTGAACGTGGTGCTGCCGTGGTTGGTGGAGTTCGACAGCAACAGGAACTCCATCGCTCCCATGATGGTGGGGTCACCTCGGCTCCCACCCATCGGGCGACCGGGCCCACCCCACCGCCGTCCTGGACATGGGCCCGCACGCGGAGGAGCCCGGGTCCGAAGACCCGGGCTCCCTCCTCGATCACCAGCCTCCCGGTCAGGGGCGGCTGCCGTCAGCGTCGGCTCACGCCGGGGGCATGAGGACGGTGTCGATGATGTGGACCGTGGCGTTGGCCGTGGTCACGTTGCCGCAGACGACCATGGACTCGCCGTTGATGGTGATGGTGTCACCCTCGGCCGCGATCTCGGCGTCGTCACCGTTGAGCATGGTGAGGGTGTCCTCGCCGGCCAGAGCCTCAGCGTCGAGCATGCCATCGGCATACACGTGGTAGGTGAGGATGTCGGTGAGGTCTTCCATCATCTCGGGGTCGGTCATGAGACCCTCGGCGACGGCCGGGTCGAGCTTGGCGAAGGCGTCGTTGGACGGGGCGAAGATGGTGTACTCCGCCTCGGGGTCGTTCAGGGCATCGACCAGCTCGGCCGCAGTCGCAGCGTCGACGAGGTCGGACAGGACCGGGTTGCTGCTGGCGGCGGTGCCGGCAGGATCGTCGGCCATGCCGGCGCTGCTGCCCTCACCGTCGGCGGGGATGGCGGAGCACGCCTCGCCCACCGGCTCGGCGACCTCGCCGCTGGGCTCTTCCTCGGTCATGCCGTCTTCCTCGGTCATGCCCTCGGTCTCGGTCTCGGCTTCGGTGCCGGCCTCGGTCTCGGTGTCCTCTTCGCCGGTGGCGGCGTCGCCGGCCTCTTCGGTGGCGTCAGCGACGGTGTCTTCCTCGTCGTCGCCACAGGCGGCGGCGATGAGGGAGAGCGCGGCGAGCAGCGCCACGAGTGTCATCCAGGGCTTCTTGGTACGCATTGCAGGGTGTCCTCTCAGGGTGGGGAGCCGGCCGTTCGGAGAAGCCGGTTCGGCGAACCCGATCCGGGCGCCGGTCATGTGTTCGGTCTCCGGCCCGGGGTGGATGGGTCCGGGGCGAGATTCCCGCTCGACGCTCAGCCGTTCACGCGGAAGCGGCGGGTGTGCCACCCGGTGGCGCCGTCGGGCAGCGGGTCGGTGCGCTCCTCGGGCTGGGTCTCGCCGGTGCCGTCGGTGGCCCGCACCTTCACTGTGTGGAAGCCCGGGGTGGTCTCGAACGGAACGGTCCACTGCACCCACGTGTCCTTGTTCAGCGCCTCGGACAGCTCCGCCTCCTGCCAGTCCTCGTCGTCGATCTGGACCTCGACCTTCTGAATGCCTCGGGTCTGGGCCCAGGCCACGCCGCCGATCACGATCTGCCCGCCGTCGATCTTCGAGAGGCTCTTCGGGGTGTCGACGCGGCTCATGGTCTTGATCGGGGCCATCTCGGCGTAGCCCCGGGGCACCCAGTAGCTGTCGAAGGCGTCGAACGTGGTGACCTCGATCTCCTTTAGCCACTTGATGGCCGAGAGGTAGCCGTAGATGCCCGGGGTCACCAGGCGGACGGGGAACCCGTGGCTGAGGGGGAGGGGCTCGCCGTTCATGCCGATGGCCACGATGGCGTCGCGGTCATAGGCCGCTTCGAGCGGGAAGCCGCCGGTGTAGTCATCGGTCGAGCGCCCGACGACCTGATCGGCGCCGTCCTTCACCCCGGCCTCGTCGAGCAGCTCGGAGAGCGGGAAGCCGAGCCAGCGGGCGTTGCCGACCAGGTTGTCGCCGATCTGGTTCGACACGCAGGTCAAGGTGATGTCGTACTCACGCATCTCGCGCTGCAGGAGATCGTCCCAGGAGATGGTGAGCTCGTTGTCGACCATGCCCTTGACCGTGAGCTCATAGCCCTCGGTCTTCACCTGGGGAACGGTCAGGTTGATGTCGATGCGGTAGAAGTCGTCGTTGGGCGTGATGAAGGGGGTGACACCACGAGGGTTGGGCGCCACGGCGTCGGACACGCGCGGCAGGGACTCGACGGGCTGGGGCAGGGCCAGCTCCTCACGGCTCGCCGTCGCGCTGTTGCGCCCGGCCAAGAAGCGCCCGGCGCCGGCGGCCGCTCCGGCCAGGACGATCGTTGTCCCCGAGGCGATCAGGAACTGGCGGCGCGGCGCCATGTCGTCAGTCGGCTCATCCGCGGCGGAGTAGGCGTAGGGCTCATCCGCGAGGTTCGTCGCGTCGGCGTCGTGCTCATCGTCGGCGGGCGCGGCCGCGGAGGCGGCGCGGGGGCGGATCAGCACCATCAGGGCGCCGACGGCCGCGGCGGCACCCACCAGCGACGGCCACACCGCGATCAGCGGACTGACGTCCATCTCGCTGATGGTCGCCAGGACCCCGGCGAGGGAGACCAGCACGACGATGGCGGCCGCCAACTTGGGGCGGCGCCGGGCCAGCGGGCCGAGGGCCATGCCCAGCAGGGCGAGGATCACGAGCGTGCCGACGATCAGGGCCAGCTTGTCGTTGGTGCCGAAGGTCTCGATGGCGAAGTCCTTGGCCCCCGGCGGCACGTTGTCGATCACGTAGCCACCCACGGCCACCACGGGCGAGCCGGCGGAGCTGAAGATGCCGCCGACCAGCTCGCCGACGGCCACGCCGGCGGCGGCCGCGATCAGGCCAGCAAGAACTGCCCTGCCCGTGCCCTTCGCGGGACGGAGCTTTGCGAGGATCGATCGTGAGGGAGCCACATCTGGGGGTTCGACACCGACCCCCGTCGCGGACTGGACCGGTGTCAGCGCAGGCGCCACGGGCGGGTGGCCGCACCGTCGCGGATCGTAGCCACCCGCACCACGGCCTCGTCCTCGTCGGTGGGGGACCGGTGGCGGTTCGCGACGGCCCAGCAGGTGGACCACAGGCGCCAGACCTCGTCGAGGCGGCCCTGGCGCGCGGCGGCGGTGAGCGGCGCGCCGTAGGCAACGTCGAACGCCGTCCCGTCGGTCTCGGGTCGCCCGTACCAGCGGATCATGGCGGCCGTGGGCGCGGCGTCGAAGGCGCGGGGCCCCCACCCGGCGAGCTCGAGGTCGACGAGCACGGGGCCGTCGCGCCCGGCCACGACGTTGCCGGGGTGCAGGTCACCGTGGAGCACCGCACCCGGCGCGACGGGGACGATCGAATCGCAACACCGCAAACTGCCACCCTGGTGGGGCCCAACAGCCCAGCAGGGCGGCGGTTTCGCGGCACCCTCGCCGGACCCCGCGTCCGCCTCGGGCCGGGCCCGATCGACGGCGCCCTGCCACGCCGGTTCCAGTCGGGTGGCCTCGCCCCGGAGCACGTCCATGTCGTCGGCGTCGGTCGCGCCGTGGTGCGCCGCCGCATCGAGCTGGGCCAGGGCGGCGCCGACCGGGTCGCAGGCGACCAGCCCGCGCCGGTCGAGGGCGCCGGTGGCGCGGTGGAGGCGAGCGGCCAGGGCGCCGACGGTGGCGGCATCGACCGGGGCCGCGCCCTCCGCCCCGGCGATCTCCCGCCAGGCGGTGACCGACCAGCCGTCGATCGGGGCCGGGCCGGCCAGGCGACGCGCCGCCGGGACACCGGCATCGGCCAGCAGGGCGGCCACGGCCGCTTCGTCGCGCGGCGCCCGGGTGCCGGCGGGAACCGCGAACGTGCGTACCGCCGAAGCAGGGAACCGCACGACGTGGCGGCTGGCGGCCCGCACGACCTCGGCGCCGACCGGGTCGAGGCCGAACGTCGTCGCCAGGTCGTCGATCGACGGCGGGGCGGATGGCGGGGGAGCCGGGAGCGGGTGACGGGTGTGCACCCGGCGGTCGGGGTGGGGGGTCGGCCCGGCGGTGCCCGAGGGCACCGTCAGGCCGCCTCTCGGCGCGCGACCCAGTCGGCGACTATGGCGCCGAGCACCGGCAGGCTCACCGTCGACGAGCCGAGCACCGCGTCGTGGAAGCCGCTGATGTCGAAGCGGTCGCCGAGGGCACCGGCGGCGTCGGCCCGCAGACGCAGGATCTCTCGCTGGCCCACCTTGTAGCTGAGGGCCTGGGCCGGGATGGCCACGTAGCGGTCGACCTCGACGGTGATCTCGTCGACGCCGACGGGCATGTGGGCGACCATGAGGTCGATGGCCTGCTGGCGCGTCCATCCAAGGGCGTGCATCCCGGTGTCGACGACGAGGCGGCACGCTCGCCAGGCGTCGTTGACGAGCATCCCGATGCGATCGAGGTCGGTGGCGTAGAGCCCCATCTCATCCGCCAGGCGCTCGGTGTAGAGGGCCCAGCCCTCCACGAAGGCGGTGTGGCCGAAGCTGAAGCGCTGGAACGCCGGCAGGTCGGTGAGCTCCGACGCGATGGCGAGCTGGAGGTGGTGGCCCGGGATGGCCTCGTGGTAGGCGACCGAGGCGGTGTCGAACCGGTTGCGCTCGCCGGCGTCGTGGGTGTTCACGAAGTAGGTGCCGGGCCGGCTGCCGTCGGCCGCAGGCGGGAAGTAGTAGGCGGCGGGAGCATCGGCGGCGAGCACGTCAGGCACCGCCTTGACCTCACACGGGCTCTGGGGGAGCCGCCCGAACCACTGATCCATCTGGGCTCGGGCGGAGGTGAGGCAGCGGCGGGCGTCGTCGAGGGGCTCCTCGGGGCGGTCCGGGTCGTAGCGCAGGGCCGGGTCGGTGCGCAGCCGGTCGAAGATCTCGGTTCGGTCGGTGGTGCCGAAGAGGCGCGCCCCGACCTCGGCCATCTGCTCGTCGACGCGGGCGAGCTCATCGAGGCCGATCTGGTGGACCTCGGCGGGGTCGAGGTCGAGGCCTGTGTGAGAGCGGATCAGGAAGCGGTAGAGCTCGTCGCCGCCGGGGATGGAGCTGAGCCCAGGCTCGTCGTCGGAACGCGACACCGGCAGCAGCTCGTCGCGGAGCACCGCGCCGTAGCGGGCGAAGGCGGGGCGGATGACGTCGGCGGCCACGGTGCGCAGGTCGTCCCGCCACTGGTCCTCGCCGTCCCAGCCCTCCGGGCCGGCGAAGGTGGTGAAGGGGTCACCGTCGAGGGGTGAGGCGAGGTAGCCGTCGACCTGGTTGAGGGCCCGCTCCACCACCAGTCGCGGTGGGGTGCGGCCGGCGGCGACGCCGGCCCGGAAGCGCTCCGCGGCGGCGTCGAGCAGATCGCCGACCCGGCGGTGGCGCTCGACGAGGTCGAGGGCGTTCTGCGGCTCGGGCGCGTTGATCTGGGGGGCAGTGGTGAGCAGGCCGGCGTGCACGCCGTCCATCTGGTCGTAGCGCAGCTCGGCGGTGCGGTGCGCGATGTGGCCCAGGGCGTCGTCGAGGGTCTCGAGCAACAGGTCGCGGGTGACGCGCGCCGCGAGGTCGTCGTCGGCGATGTCGAGGTCGGCCACCCGCTGACGCAGCACGATCCACTGCACCTCCTGCTCAGCCTCGGCCGCGATCGAGATGTCCTCGATCTGGGTGTCGAACCGGCGATCGCCGAGGAAGGTCGCGTAGGTGGGGTTCACCCGCAACAAGGCCTCCCAGTACTCGTCGGCCACGGCGCGCAGGGGGGTGGTGGGGGACTCAGCCATGGCGACCATCATGCCGGTCGGCACGAGATCTGCGTCCCCATGTTGCGCGACGCGACGCGCCTGCGGTCTCGGGCCCGGGCGCGATCTGGGCGGCTCAGCCGCCAGATCGCGTCACAGCTCGACCGACCAGCCCGGCGGGGGTCGAGGTCAGGAACCCCGGATGCCGCGGAGGCCGGCCCAGGCCAGGTTGGCGACCCGGAGGGCCATGGCGTCGGGGTCCGGGGCGGCGTCGCCGAGTGACTGGCGGCTGGTGACCTCGGCGATGCCCACGATCCCGCGCGCCAGCACCAGGCGGTCCTGGTCGGACAAGCCCTCGACGTCGATCAGGGCCGCGATGGTGTGGGCGAAGGTCTCCTCGACCCGGAACACCGCCTCGGTGAGGTCACGGTCGCGACGACTGTCGGCGGTGAAGAGCAGGCGGTAGGCGTCGCGGTGCTCGGTGACGAACCGGAAGTACACCCGGAACCCGGCCTCGACCTGCTCCCGCGGTGACGACGCGTCGGCGGTGGCCTTGACCACGGCGCCCTCGAGGCGGTCGGCGACGTCGTCGACCAGCTCGAGGTAGAGGGCCCGCTTGGACCCGAAGTGCTGGTAGAGCACGGGCTTGGTGACCCCGGCGGCCTCGGCCACCCGGTCCATGGTCACCCCGCCGTAGCCGTGCTCGGCAAAGGTGGCCAGGGCGACGTCGAGCAGCTGGCGCCGCCGGGCCGCGGCGGGGAGGCGGGAGCCCATCGCCAGACGTTACTCAGATGTCCGGGCGAGCCCGGGCCCCGGGGGCGGGGGGAGGGGTGACCCCGGGACCCAGGCTCGCCGCGGTCTAGTGGGAGTGACGGATCACGGACCGGGCGACCTCGCCCGACTCCATGGCCTCGAAGGCTCCGTTCACGTCCTCGATCTGGATCTCCTTGCTGATCAGCTCGTCGAGCTTCAGCTCACCGTCCTGCCACAGCTTGATGAGCTTGGGGACGTCGCGCTGCACGTCCGCGGAACCGTACCAGCAGCCCTTCACCGACTTGTTCAGGTAGAGGAAGGTGAAGGCGGCGTTGAAGGTGAGCATGACATCCATGCGGGGCACCCCCACGATGACGGCCTCACCGCCGGGGCGCAGCATGTCGACCGCGGCGGTGATCGTGGCCTCGAGCCCGATGGCCTCGAAGGCGACGTGCACTCCCTTCTGGGTGAGCGCCATGACCTGGCCGACGGTGTCCCCGTCGTCAGGGTTCACCATGTCGGTGGCCCCGAACTGCTTGGCCATGTCGAGCTTGGATGCGAACTTGTCGACCGCGATGATCCGCGCCGCGCCGGCGATGCGGGCGCCCTGGATCACGTTGAGGCCGACGCCGCCGCAGCCGATGACGGCGACGGTGTCGCCGGGCTGGATCGAGGCGGTGTTGAGCGCGGCGCCCACCCCGGTGAGCACCCCGCAGCCGATCAGGGCGGCGATGTCGAGGGGCACGTCCGGGGCGATCTTCACGACGCTGATCTCGGGCACGATGGCGACCTCGCCGAAGGTGCCGAGGCAAGCCATCTGGTGGAGGGCGGCGCCATCGGAGGTGAGGCGGGTGGTGCCGTCGAGCAGGCCGCCGGCGGCCTGCATCGCGGAGGTCTCACAGATGTAGGGCTGGCCTCGCAGACATGCCTCGCACACCCCGCACTTGGGCACGAACGACAGCACCACGTGATCGCCGGTGGCGACCGTGGTGACCGCCTCGCCGACCTCCTCGACGACCCCTGCGCCCTCGTGGCCGAGGACGATGGGCGTCGGCAGCGGGATGGTGCCGTTCTGGACCGAGAGGTCGGAGTGGCAGACGCCGGAGGCGGCGACCCGCACCCGCACCTCGCCGGGCCCGGGAGGAGCGATCTGAACGTCGTCTCGGATCTCCAGATCGGCTCCGACACCGGTGAGAACTGCAGCCTTCATGCGTGCCTCCAGGGGCGCCTCGGCAGGACGGTCCGCACTGTAGTCGACGATCCTGACCCACGGGTCAAGGGCGCGGCCCACGAGCCCCTAAGGTGACCTCTGCCACTCTCTCACGGAGGTCTCCCATGCCCGTCGTCGCCGAGATCCAGACCCTGCTCGACCTGGTGGCCGCCAGCCCCGTCGACTTCGACACGATCAGGCCCGACGAGCTGCGGGCGCTGTTCGCCGCCGGTGCCGTGACCGACGGCGAGCCGGTGCCGGTCGGCTCGGTCGAGGACCGCGCCGTGCCCGGACCGGGAGGCAACATCCCGGTGCGGGTCTACCGGCCCGAGGGCGCCGAGGTGGCTCCGGTCGTGGTCTGGTACCACGGCGGAGGGTGGGTGATCGGGAGCCTCGACACCGTCGATGCCACCGCCCGCAAGCTGTGCGCCCGGGCCGGTGTGGTCGTGGTCTCGGTCGACTACCGCCTGGCGCCCGAGCACCCCTACCCCGCCGGCCCCGACGACGCCTGGGCCGCGCTGACCTGGGTCGCGGGCCACGCCGCGGAGATCGGAGCCGACCCCTTCCGGCTGGCGGTGGGAGGCGACTCGGCCGGGGGCAACCTTGCGGCCCTGGTCGCCATCCGGGCTCGCGACGAGGGCGCTCCCCTGATCCGCCACCAGCTCCTCGTCTACCCGGCCACCGACCTGACGATGGTTCATCCGTCGATCACCGAGAACGGCGACGGCTACTTCCTCACCCAAGCGAGCATGGAGTGGTTCGAGGACCAGTACCTCGGCGCCCGGCGCGAGCATGGTGACCCCACCTCGCCCGAGGTCTCGCCGCTGCACGCCCCGGACCTCGCCGGGGTGGCCCCGGCCCAGGTGCTCACCGCCGAGTTCGACCCGCTGCGCGACGAGGGCGACGCGTACGCGGCCAAGCTGGCCGCCGCCGGCGTGGCTGTCCAGCACGTGCCCCACGTCGGGATGATCCACGGCTTCTTCGCCATGGGTGCCATCTCGCCCGACGCCGACGCCGCGTGCGTCGCCGCCGCCGACGGCCTTCGGGCCGCGCTCCACGACTGAGATGAGAGGGCCCGCCGGCGCCGAGCCGACCGCCGCTACCAGTCGTCGTTGCGGTCGGCGCGGTCCGCAGCCTTCACGCCGTAGCCGAACACCAGGGCGGGGGCGAGGACGAGCGAGCCGATCACGATGCTGGCCACGATCACGTTGATCGCCCACTGCTCGAAGCCGACCGTAAAGCCGACGAAGAACACGACGACGGCCAGGCCGAAGAGCCCGTAGCCCAGACGTTGGCCTCGACTCACCCACGCTGCGATGCGGCGGCGCTCGGCCAGCACCGGGTCCTCGGCCGTCGCCGGCGCCGCGGGGCCATCGGTCGGGGACGGGTCGGCCACCGCAACAGCCTGGCGCTCGGGTCGCCACGCAGGCCAGCCCGACCCGACACCGGCTGGTGAACTGGCTCCCCGCTACCGTGCGCGCCCGTGACGGTCGCCGTGTGCCTGCCCGCACTGGACGAGCAGGACCAGATCGGCACCACCCTCGCGGCCCTGCTGCCGCTCGTGGCCTCGGGCGAGGTCCAGCGCGTGGTCGTGTTCGACGGCGGGTCGTGTGACGCGACGGCATCGATCGCCCGGGCGTCGGGCGCCGATGTCGTGGCCACCGCCGAGCTCCGCCGTGACCTCGGGCCCGTGCGGGGCAAGGGCGACTCGGTGTGGCGCGGGCTCGGAACGGTGACCGAGGACATCGTGGTGCTGCTCGACGCGGACCTGATCGCCGATGTGGCCGGCTTCGCCCGTCGCCTGGTCGCCCCGCTGCGGGCCGACCCGGCGATCGCCTTCGCCAAGGGCTCCTTCGTGCGCCTCCGGGTCGACGGCGTCACCCCTTCCGACGAGGGCGGGCGGGTCTCGGAGCTGGTGGCGCGGCCCCTCCTCTCGCTGCTCGTGCCCGAGGTCGCCCACCTGCAGGTGCCGCTCAGCGGTCAGGTCGCCATCCGCCGCTCGCTGCTCGAGCGCATCCCACTGGCCACCGGGTACGGCCTCGAGATCGCCATGCTCATCGAGGTCGTCGCCGCCGTGGGGACCGACGCGCTGCGCGAGGTCGACCTGGGCGAGGCCCGCAACCCCCCACAGTCCCTGGCCGACCTGGGCCGCATGTCGGCCGAGGTCATCGTCGGGCTGTTCCGGGCCCTCGCCGCGACCGACCGCCTGTCGGTCCCGGGCGGGAGCGGGCCGACGCTCGACGCCCTGGTGGCGCCCGACCACCCGGCCAGTCGCGCCGTCATCCTCCGGCCGCCTCTCCGCTGACCGGACCCCTTCCCGGCCGTACCGCCCTGGGCGGCCGCAGTCTCAGCAATCGAGGGTTGCGGCGGCGACGGCACAGAGCAGGTGGCGGCGATCACCCTCGATGGCGCCGAGGCGGCGCACGAGCATCGACCTGGGGAACGGCCGGATGTTGTCGAAGCTGGCGACGGACTCGTACGGCAGCCCCTCGGCCCCGCCGACCGGCAGCTCGCTGGGAACGCCGCGTCGACGGCGGGTCACCGGCGCGACGAGCACGCGCGCCATGACGGCGTTGGCCGCGTCGCGGCTGACGACGAGGAAGGGTCGGCCCTTCTCCTCGGGTGTCTCGCCCCACCACAGCTCGCCACGGGCTACCACCAGCGTTCCCACGGCTCGTCCTCGATGGCCTCGACCGCGAGCCGAGTGGCCTCTCCGAGAGCGTCGTCGGGGTGGCGGGCGAACCCGGCGACGAAGGCCTCGTCGATGCGGGCCCGCTCGGCGTCGCGAACGACTCTCCGGATGCCGTCTCGCACCGCCTCCGAGCGGCTGGCGAAGCGTCCCTCTCCGACCAGGTGGTCGAGCCGGACGACGAGCTCGTCAGGGAGCTTGATCGCGAGCTGGGTGGTCATGCCCGCAGCATACCGCAGCGCACCACCGGGCGGTTGCGGACAGTGACCGGGGGGCGATGTTCCTTGCTGCCATGCGAGCGAGCAACCATCGACAAGGCAGGCCGATTGGTGATCCCCAAGCAGCTGCGCGACCGCCTCGGCCTCGGCCCCGGCGAAGTCGACGTGACGGCCGACGGAGCGGTCCTACGGGTCGAGGCGCGGGCCGTGGAGTCCCTCGACGAGCACGACGGACGTTTGGTGATCCCCCGCAGCGGAGTCCCGCTCGACGACGCCGCCGTCCGGGCGCTCCGCGACGCCGATCAGCGGTGACCGGAGCGGACGCCCTGGTCGACACCAGCGTTGCCGTCGCCTTCGTCGTCGCCGACCACGATCACCACGAGATGGTGGTCGAGGCCTTGTCCGGGCGCCGGCTCGGCCTCGCCGGGCATGCCGCCTTCGAGACCTTCTCGGTCCTGACCCGACTGCCCGCGCCGCTGCGACGCGTCCCCGCATCGCTCGACCGGCTGCTCGCCACCAACTTCCCGCACAGTCGCTTCCTCGGCCCCGAAGGCGCAGCCCTGCTCCTGACCCGGCTCGCCGCGGCCGGCATCGCCGGCGGATCGGTGAACGACGCACTGGTGGGTGCGGTGGCCGTGGAACACGACCTGCCGCTCGCGACCCGCGACCGTCGGGCCCTCGACACCTACGGCCTGCTCGGGGCCGAGGTCGAGCTGATCGGCTGACCCGGACAGGCACGAGCGCGCCGCCGTCGAACTGGTCGTCGGGGCGACGCCCCGGAGGCCGGGCGCGGGACCTCAGCCGTTCGGTGGGGTGGCAGCCTGGCTGGCGGCGGTGCGGCGGAGCTCGGGGGCGAGGAGGAGGTCCCGAGCGACGGCCACCTGGCCCTGAAGGGCTCCGAGCACGTGCAGGAACCGGGCCGCGCCGAGCACGTCGTGGACCCGGAAGATCCGCCCCGGCGCGGCGAGGACGGCGAGGGCGGCGAGGGTGCCGTCGCGCCGCTCGGCGGGCGGAGTCCCGGTGAGGGCGCCGATGAAGTCCTTGCGGGAGACGGCCAGCAGCAGGGGCCGGCCGTCGGGGTTGACCTCGTCGAGGCGGCGGAGCACCTCGACGGTCTGGTGCGGCGTCTTGGCGAAGTCGGGCCCGGGATCGAGGATGATCGCCTCGGGTGCCACCCCTCGGGCGACGGCCTCGGCCGACCTCTCCGCCAGGAACGTCCGCACGTCGTCGACCACATCCGCGTAGGCGTAGGGGTCCGTCATCCGCACCTTGGGCCGCGACCGGTTGTGCATGACCACCAGGGCGCCGCGGCGCGCCGCGGTCACCTCGGCGATGTCGGGGTAGAGCAGCCCACTGGTGTCGTTGACGATCGACGCCCCGGCGGCGAGGGCGGCGTCGGCGACGAGTGGCTTGTAGGTGTCGATCGAGATGGCGACGCCCGAGTGCGCGGCCCGGACGGCCTCGATCAGCGGGACGACCCGGGCGATCTCCTCGTCGGGGTCGAGCTCGGGGACGCCGGTGATGCCGGACTGCCCGCCCACGTCGATGACATCGGCGCCGGCCTCGACCAGCTCGGTGGCCCGGGCGGCACGGGCCTCGGTGGTGGGGTAGCGACCGGCATCGGAGAATGAGTCGGGGGTGGCGTTCACCACCCCCATCAGCAGCGGGCGGTCGAGCGGGAGCTCGATGCCCCCCGCCGCCAGGGACGAGGAGGAGGTCGCGGTCATCGTCCCTGGTTGAGCCGGGCGTGGATGTCCTTGGTCGCCTTGTAGGTGGCGAGGAACGCGTCGTAGAGCTCGTCGTAGACCTCGGCGGTCGAGGGGTCGGGGGTGAACTCCTTCTCGACCGCGACGAGCCCGTCGATCTCCTCGGCGGTGATGCGGCCCAGGGCCACCGCAGCCACCAGGGCGACGCCTCGGGCGCCGGCGTGGTGGTAGTCCTCGACCCGACGGATGGGACGGCGCATCACATCGGCGTGGATCTGGCACCACAGATCAGAGCGGGCCCCTCCACCGATGACCACGATGGGACCGAGGGGCTTCTTGGTGAAGGCCTCGACCACCTCGAGCAGCCAGCGGGAGTTGTAGGCGACCCCCTCGAGGATCGAGCGCAGCATGTCGGCCCGGTCGTGGGCCAGGCTGAGGTTGGTCCAGCCACCGCGGATGGTGTGGTCGTCGACGGGGGTGCGCTCGCCGTTGAGCCAGGGCAGGTAGATCAGCTTGTTGCTGCCGGCCGGCGCGTTCGCCGCCACCTCGTTGAGCTCGCCGAGGTCGGCCACCAGGCGCAGCTGGTCGCGAGCGTGGAGCAGGCAGGCCCCGGCGGCCTCGTGCTCGTTGGCGAGGAAGTACTTGCCGGGCAGGGCGGCGGGAAACGCAGCCATGCTGTTGCGGATGTCGGTCCGCTTCTCGGGCAGGTGGAAGCTCAGCCACGACGACGTGCCCAGGTACAGGTGAGGCTCGTAGTCCTTCACCGCCCCGCAGCCGACGACCGCAGCGTGGACGTCGCCCATGGCCGTGGTGACGGGGAGCTCCGCGGCGATGCCCCACTCCCCAGCGACCGATGCGAGCAGCGGACCGACGACCGTCGCGGACCCGACGAGCGGCGGGAGCTTGGCCTTGTCGACGCCGGTCCACGCCAGCAGCTGCGGGTCGTAGTGGACGTCGTCGCGGTTGCGGTTGTCGGTGAGCCAGTGCATCACCACGCAGTCATGAGAGGTCACGGCCCGGCCGGTGAGGCGCAGGTTCAGGTAGTCCGCAGGCTCGAGGAAGCGCTCGGCCGCGTCGTAGACCTCGGGGCGCTGGTCCTTCAACCACAGGATGTGGGCGAGGGAGTCCTTGCCCGAGTGGCTGGGCGCGCCGCCGGTCAGCTGGATCCAGCGCTTGAGGCGCCGGGGGTCGTAGCCCATGACGTTGATCCGCCCGCTGACCGCCTCGGCGATCTGAGGGGCGCCCCGGCTGTCCATCCAGATGATGGAGTTGCCGATGGCCTTGCCCTCGTGGTCCACGGCCACCGTTCCGGTCCAGTGGGAGGTGACGGCGACGGCGATCAGCGACGCGGCCTCCTCCGGCGCGGCGGCCACCAGGCGACCGACGGCAGTGCTGATGGCCCGCCACCAGTCGTCGGGGTCCTGCTCGACGCCGTCGGGCGGTTCGAGGATGAGGCTGGTGGTCTCCACCTCGTGGGCCACCACCCGGCCCCGCAGGTCGACGAACGCCACCTTGGGGCCGCCCGTGCCCAGGTCGATGGCGAGGATGTGGTCGGCGGTCACGGTTTCCCCCGGCTGCAGGTCGGACTCTGCCGGCCGACCCTACGCGCAGCCGTGGGCCCCCGATCGCCCGCGGGTGGGTCGGCGTCGGTCGCGGTTCGCTCCCTCCCCCGTACTGGTAGCGAGATCGGGGGTCCGAGCCCCCAGATCGCGTACCAGTTCGGGGTGGGATGGGGTGGGGTGGCCACAGGACGGGACGGGTCGGGGGAGGAGGCATGCTGGGCCGGTGACCGTGGCGGCCCTGGTTCTCCTTGCCGTCGGGATCACCGGGGCGGTGGTGCAGCTGCGGCGTCCGGTGCTGGTCGTGGTGCCCCTCGGCGCCGCCGCGTTCGCGTTGGCGGCGGGCCTCGTCGACGTCGGCGCGACCCGGGCCGTGCTCGACGACCTGGTGGAGCCGCTCGCGTTCCTCCTGACCGCGGTGCCCCTGGCGGTGCTGCTCGACGAGTTGGGCGTGTTCGAGGCCGTGGCCCGACGGCTCCCGGTCCGCTGGCTGGCGCCCGGCCTGTGGGTCATCGGCGCCGCCACCGTCACGCTGGTCAACCTCGACGCCGCGGTGGTG
Source organism: Iamia sp. (assembly GCF_035575815.1). Taxonomy (NCBI): domain Bacteria; kingdom Bacillati; phylum Actinomycetota; class Acidimicrobiia; order Acidimicrobiales; family Iamiaceae; genus Iamia; species Iamia sp. The sequence goes on along the minus strand of NZ_DATLXO010000151.1, from coordinate 4,779 downwards.
CTGCTGACCCCCGTGGCGATCCGTGGCGCCCGGCGCGCCGGGCTCGACCCGATGGGTCTCGCCCTCCAGCCGGCCCTGCTCGCGTCCTTGGCGTCGTCGACGCTGCCGGTGTCGAACCTGACGAACCTGATCGCCGAGCAGCGCGACCCCCGGGGGCCGGGCGCCTACCTGGTCACGCTCGGGCCGCCGACGCTGGCCGCGTTGGTGGTCGGTTACGGGCTCTGGTGGGTGTGGTGGCGGCCGGTGCCGCAGCGGGTCGCGATGGTTGTCGTCGCCGTGGGAGCGCCAGGCCCGTTGATCGGACCGTCTGCGTGCGCCGAGCAGGCCGACGTAGGCGACGGTTCCGTGGCGGTCGCCGACCGCGAGGCGCTCGTGATCGGCGCGCTCGTCGGCGGCGTGCTGCTGGTGGGCTTCACCGTGGGCGATGCGCTCGGGGCACCGCCCTGGCTGGTGGCGACGGTCGTGTTGCTGGGGCTGGCCCTTCGGGCCCAGCGGCTGCCGCTGGCGGCCGTCCCCTGGACCAGTGCGCTGACCGTGATCGGGCTGGCGGTGCTGGCCGTGGCCGCGGCCGAGCAGGTCGATCTCGGCGCCGTGCTCGGCCCGGGCGACGGGGCCCTGGCGACGGCGCGCATCGTGGGCGTGGGTGCGATCGCCGCGAACCTGACCAACAACCTGCCGGCCTTCCTCGCCGGCCTACCCGCCCTGCCTGACGGTGATCGGGCCCGCTGGGCCTGGCTGCTCGGCGTCAACGCGGGACCGACGGTGCTCGTGACCGGCTCGCTGGCGGGGATGCTCTGGCTCGATGTCGCCCGCCGCAACGGTCTCGACGTGACCTGGCGACACTTCCTGAGCGCCGGTGGGCGCGTCGGCGTCCCCGCCCTCGTCGCCGCGACTGCGGTCCTGGCCCTCCTCGGCCCGTAGGCCCGTTCCTCCTCCGAGGTACTGGTAGGGAGATCGGGGGTGGGAGCCCCCAGATCGCCGACCAGTTCGGGGTGGGTCGTGGTGCTCCGCCGTACTGGTGGGGAGATCGGGGGTCCGGGCACCCAGATCGCCGACCAGTTCGGTGGTGGGCGACGCGGCGGGGCTCGGTCCCGGTGGTCGCTGCGGGGTGACCGGTAGGGTCCGCGGCCGTGGACTCCCCGTCGCCGGACATCCAGGTCGCCCTCACCGATGGCATCGCCCGCGTCACGATCACCCGCGAGGAGAAGCGCAACGCCCTGTCCTGGGAGGCGATCGCCGCGCTGCGTGCCGTCACGGCCCAGGTTCGTGCTGAGCCCGAGGCGCGGGTGATGGTGCTGACCGGTGCCGGCGACAAGGCGTTCTGCGCCGGCGCCGACCTGGGGGCCATGGCCACCGACGGGGCCACGGACCCGGCCGCCGTCCACGCCGCTCGGGGTGAGCTGGCCGGGCTGTTCAACGACCTGTGGGCGCTGGGCAAGCCCACCGTCGCCCGGGTGCGGGGCTTCGCCCTGGCCGGTGGCTTCGGCCTGGCCTGTGCCTGCGATCTCGTCGTCGCCGCCGACGATGCCACCTTCGGCGCCCCGGAGGTCGACGTGGGCCTGTGGCCCCACATGATCACCGTGCCCCTCGTCCGGTCCATGGCCCCCAAGCGGGCCCTGGAGCTGATGATGACGGGACGGAGGGTCGACGCCATCGAGGCTGAGCGCATCGGCTTCGTCACCCGCGTGGTGCCGGTGGCCGAGCTCGACGAGACGGTCGACGTGTTGGCCGCCACGCTCGCCTCCAAGTCGCCCACGGCGTTGCGCCTTGGCCGCGATGCGTTCTACGCCACCTGGGACATGGCCGCGGCCGAGGCCTTGGCCGTCCTGCACCCGCTGCTGACCGTCACCGCCTCGACCGACGATGCGGCCGAGGGCCTCGCCGCGTTCCGCGAGCGGCGCCCGCCTCGCTGGACCGCCGATCGTTGACCCGGTCGTCCCCGCCCGGAGCGCCCGTTGTCGGCAGGCTCCGCGGGAAGCGCCGCGAAGCCCCGTCGACGGTCGGGCCGGTGCGAGATGATGGGAAGATCGCTGCGAAGGTCTGGAAGTCGGTCATCTCGGACCGATGGTCGGAGGTGAGCGCTGATCGCCCTCCGGCGTCGCTTCCGCTTCGTCTGAGAGGCCGAGCGGCCGAGCGGCCGAGCGGCCGATGGGTTTGGCCGCCGACGCACCGCGGCACCCTCGCCCGATGCACCGCCTCGGAGGACACCGCCGACCCCGACGACCTTGTCGATGTCGATGACGCCCCCTCCCGTCGATCCACCCGCTGCTGTCGATCCACCCGCTCCTGTCGATCCGCTCGCCCCGCGGCTCGCGCTGCCGCCGGTCCGACTGGCCGCGCCAACCGGGCCCCCACCCGAGCCCCGCTCACTCGCCGGCCGAGCCCTCGTCTCGATCGCCCTGCTGGCCGGCGTGTTCGTCCTCTCCGCGGTGGTCGTCGCCGCCCTCGTCGGGATCAACGTGGCCGTCTTCGCCGCCGGGCGCATCGTGCCGTACCTGGTGATCATCACCCTCGGCGTGGTCGTCGCCCTCGTTCGGGGCCTGGTCTCAGCGGTGCGCCGACCGCCCGATCCGACCGACGAGGTCGAGGTGCCGGTCGACGACGAGCCCGAGCTGCACGCGGAGGTCCGGCGCCTGGCCGAGGCCTCCGGCACCCGGCCCCCCGACCGCATCGTCGTGGTGCGCGAGGTGAACGCGTACGTGAGTGAGTTCGGGCCCCTGCTCGGGCTCGTCTCCGGGCGTCGGACACTGGGCATCGGCACGCCCCTCCTCGACGGCCTCGACGTGACCCAGCTGCGGTCCGTCCTGGCCCACGAGCTGGGCCACCTGGCCGGCGGTGACACGCGCATGGGGCCGCTCACCTACCGCACCGACCAGGTGCTGTCGCGCATCATCACCACCCTCCGCAACGGGATCGTGGCCCGCGTCTTCGCCTGGTACTGGCACCTGCAACGCCGCGTCAGCAGCCGGGTGCGGCGCAGCCAGGAGGTCGTCGCCGACCGCGCCGCGGTGCGGGTGGCCGGCCGCCAGGCAACCGCGGATGCCCTGCGTGCCGTCGAGGTGCTGGCCCACGTCGACGGCTACGTGACCAGCGCCTACCTGGCGCCCCTCGTCGAGTCCGGCCACCGGCCCGACGACCTCACCGGGGGCTTGCGCGGGGTGCTGGCCGACCCGCCGACGGTCGCGTCGATCATCACCACGATCGATGCCGCCCGGCCGGCGGTCGACCCCCTCGCGTCGCACCCGCCCACCCCGGAGCGCATCGCCCGCATCGCCGAGCTGGCCGACGAGCAGCCGGTGGCCCACGACCACCGGGCGGCCCGGTGCCTGCTCCGCGACCCCGAGCGCTGGGTGGTGGCCGCCGGCGAAGCGTGGTTCGCGTCGGTGACCGACAGCCGTCCGCTGCGCCCTGTGCCCTGGGTCGCCCACGCCGAGCTGGTGGCCCGCGTCCAGCAGGAGGCTCGCGCCACCGAGGCCGACGCCGCCCTGGCCCGGATCGGCCTGGCGCCCGGCCTCCCCGGCGTGCACGCCGCGCTGACCAGTGGGCGCGATCGGGAGCTGGCGGCCTCGCTCGTGTCCGGGGGGTGGCGCACCGGGGCCGACAGCGAGCGCTCGGTGCTGCTCGCTGCGGCGACGATTGCGGTCGCCGCCCGCCACGCCGTCGCCGCCGGCGGTCACCGCTGGGCGCTGTCGTGGGCCTCACCGGTCGCCCTCCAGGACGCCTCCGGGCGGGTCGTCGCCCTCGGACCCCTGGTGGACGAGGCGGTGGCGGGCCGGTGGGACGGGCTGCTCGCCGAGGTCGTGCCCCCTGCGCCCGGTCCGTCGACGCCGGCGACGGGCGGGTCCGCCGAACCGGTCGACCCGGCCGGGCGGTCCGGGGCGAACCCGGGCGCTGCGTACCCGGGCGCTGCGTACCCGGGTGCTCCGTACCCGGGCGCTGCGTACCCAGGCACGGCCAACCTGGGCGCGGCGGTGGGTCCGCCCCCTCCGCCGGTCGCACCACCCATGGCGGCCGCACCCTCCCTGGCGTCCCCGACCCCGCCGGTGCCACCTCAGCCGCCCTTCGTGGCCACGCCCGAGGGCGGCTTCGTCGCCGAGCTCTCGGGCCGGGTCGGGCGGTCGACCACGATCGGGGTCGACCTCGCGGGGATCTCCCTCGACGGCGTCGCCGTTGCCTACGACCGCATCGCCCACGTCCGCCTCGCGCTCAAGGCCGAGCAGGCGGCCATCGGACCGAGCCGGCAGGTCAACGTCCGCGTCGAGCTCGACACCGTCGAGGGCGCCCGCGTGGCGGCCTCGGCCCGCGCCGCCATGTCGCCGGGGAAGGCCGACGCCAACCTGGCGACCTTCGGGTTCCTGTGGGACCTCTTCTCCGCCACGTGCGGGGTGGCCCACCGGGTCGAGATCGGCGAGCGCCTGGCCCGCGGTGAACCGGTCGAGCTGGCCGGCCTCACGGTGTCCTCGGCGGGCCTGACGATCGGCCGGCGCGAGCGTCAGTACCCCTGGTCCGACGTGGGCGACCCGGTCCTGCAGCCCCCGTCGATCCTGGTGCCGTGCGGGGCGCGGGTCGAGCAGGTCGGCCTCGACGAGCGCGACGCCTACCTGCTCACCGCCCTCCTGCCCGCCTTGCGCGCCCGGTTCGCCTAATGGGGGTCGACCAGGTCGGTTAGGACTTGGTCCCGAGCCCGCTGGCCGGTGAGCACTTTCGTCGCCTGAGATTCGATCTCTGGGTTCAGAGCGTGCCCCGGCTGGTTGGTGAGGGTTGCCTGTAGCACCGATG
>NZ_DATLXO010000150.1:0-7536 GCF_035575815.1 Iamia sp. | reverse complement strand
GTCGGGGTCGGGGCCGGGGTCGGGGTCGGGGTCGGGGTCGGGGTCGGGGTCGGGGTCGGGGTCGGGGTTGCTGACAGGAGCGGCCGCCTCGGCGTGGGGATCGACTGCGCCGAGCTCGGCCGGGGCGGCGACATCGCCCTCGAGCACCTGGTGGGCGTGGGCGACGGTGGCCTGGCGCGACGCCCGCAGGCGAGCGAAGAGCTCGTCGACGACCTCCTCCTCGGGCTCGTCGGCCGACGAGTCACTCGAGGGCGCCAGCGCGGATTCGACCTCGGCAGGATCCGGGGCGATCGGTGGGGAGTCGGTCGGGGACGCGGGAGCCTCGATCGGTGGAGAGTCGGTCTCGATGAGCGCGTCCTCGGCGGGCCCCGCGTCGGCGGGCTCGGCCTCGGCGACCTCCGCGTCGGCGGGCCGGGCGTCGGTTCGCGCCGCGACGAGCTCGGGGTCGGGGTCGGGTCGCCACTCGACCGGGTCGTCGGCCTCAGCATCGGCGGCCGCGGCTGCGTTGGCCTCGGCCTCGACGGGTGCGTCAGCCTCCGCCAGCAGGTATGCGTCAGGGTCGACGGGGGCGTCGTCCTCGGAGACGTCGGTGATGGCCCCGCCCTCGTCGAGCGCGTCGTTAGCGGGGACGTCGGTGGTGGCCCCGACCTCGTCGGGCGCGTCGTCCGCCGGGGAGCCGGCCGCGAGCTCCTCGGGCGCGAGGCCGTCAGCCGCGTCGTCGGGTACGACCGGTACCTCGTCCCGGCCGAGGTCGGCCCCGGGGCTCCCGCCGTCGTCGGGGGCGATGAGGGGGAGACCGGCGGCCCGGGCGGCGCCGATCTGCGCCTCGAGCTGCTCGACGCTCGACTCCGCCTCGGACTCGGCTCGCAGCCGGGCCGCCTCGGCGGCGTGGCGAGCAGCCGGCAGGGCGGTGCGCAGGCCGGCGGTGGCCTCGTCCATCGTCCGCTGCACAGCGTCGTAGGACTCGAGCAGGCGCTCCCGGCCAGCCTGCAGCTGCTCGAGCTGCACCCGAGCGGCCTTCCGGCGGCGGGCGAGGTCGGCGAGCATCCGCGCCCGCACGCGCTGGGCCTCGGCGACCATCTCTCGTCCCTCAGCGTGGGCGATGTCGCGGTCTGCCATCGCCGTGGCCCGGATGGTGTCGGCATCGTCCTCGGCGGTGGCGCGGATGGTGGCCGCCTCGTCCTCGGCGGCGGTGCGGATCGCCTCGGCCGTGATGTCGGCCTCGGCCGCCTTCACCCCGAGCACCTCATCCGCGGCGGTCCGGGTGGCGGCGGCGTCAGCCTCGGCTTCAGCCCGCGCCGCGGAGGCGGCAGTGGCGGCGGCCTCCTGCTCCGCGGCTCCGGCCTCGCGCGCGGCGGTGGCGTCGGCGTCGGCCTCGGAGCGAACCCGGGCGGCGTCGGACTCGGCGTCGGCCAGGGTGTGGCGGCGGGCCTCGTCGGCCTCGGACCGGACCCGCTGCGCCTCGGAGCGGAGCTGGGCGGCGTCGGACTCGGCGGCGCGCCGTGCCTCCCCCGCCTCCTCGGCGGCTTCGCGCAACATGCGGGCCACGCTCTCCTCGGCCCGCTCCTTCATCTCCACGGCGGCCTTGCGAGCCGAGGAGAGCACACGGGCCGTCTCCTCGCCGAGCACCGCGGTGAGCTGGTCCTCGTCGATCTCGGGTCGGGTCTCGGCCGCCCGGACCAGGTCCCTGACATCCGCGCGCGCGGCATCGAGGTCGGAGGTCAGCCGGCTCACGACCTCGGCCAGCTGGCCGAGGTAGGCCCTGACCTCGTCGGGATCGAAACCTTTGCGGCGGACGGCGAAGGTGCGCCCGGTGATGGTCGAGGCACGGTGATCGGACGAGGGGGAGGGCATCGACCTCGATGCTATGACCGGCGTCGGTGCAGATCGGGGCAATCGGCCGGATCCGTGCGCGGCGAGCCTTCAGGTGCCTCCGAGGAGCCCCTCGCCGGCATCGGTGGCGCCGGCAACGACGTCACCAACGGGAACCGGTGGGACCGTCGTCCCCGGCAGCAGCGGGTCCGTCACACCCGGAACCGGTGGGACCGTCACGGGCGGGATCGTGACCTCCGGCACCGGCGGGACCGTGGGTTCGGACGGGAGTGGTCCAGTGACGTCGGGAACCTCGCCCCCGCCCGGGAGAGGCGGGACCGGGGCTGGAGGGGCCGGTGATGGTCCTCCCTCGGGGGCCGGTGCCGGCGGATCGCCGCTTGCGGTCGCGGGCGGGGTTGGGGCGCCGCCCGTCGCCGGGTCGCCGCCGTCCGCTGGCGGGGTGGAGGTCCCGCCCGTCGCCGGGTCGCCGCCGTCCGCCCCGGGGCTCGGGCCCGCCGCAGGGTCATCCCGGAGACCGGAACCCGAAACGGGCGCGCCGGGCTCGCTCCCCGACGCCGCGCCCGGATCGTCGTTTCCACCGGGGGCCCTGGTCTGGGCGCCACCGGTGACGTCCTGGGTGCCACCGTCGACGCCAGCGGCGTCATCGGCGTCACCGGTGTCATCGCGGCCATCGGCATCGGCGCCGAAGGGGAAGCTCAGGCGATCGAGCGCCCCCCGGATCGCGCCCAGGAGCTCGGCCGGGGCGACGTCGCGATCGAGGGCCACGAGGCCCCAGCGGGCGCCGTCGCCGCGGAACCGCACAGCCGCCTCCCACCGCGATGCGAAGGTGCCGCCCTCGCCCAGGTCGGTCAACGCCGCCAGCACGAGAGCGTCGCCGTTCGAGCCCACGTCGGCGAGCAGCGGGGCCAGGCGCGCCTCGGACGGCAGTCCGGGCGACGCGCGCCGGAGGCCGTCGGCCGAGGTGAGGTCGGGGCCACCGCTGGCCGAGAGACCGGCGAGGAGGGGGGCGAGCTGGCGGTCGATGGTCAGGGCGTCGCCGAGGAAGCGGCGGTCCCAGCCGTCGTCTGCGGCGTAGCGCAACGCCAGGTCGCGGCGACCAACTGAACCGGGCGTCGCCACCTCGATGCGGTGCAGGTCGGGGACGGTCGCAGCGCGACCCGCGGAGTCGGCGTCGACCTGCCCATGGTAGGTGCCGACGCCCAGGCCGATGCGGCGGTCGAGGCGGGCCGCACCATCACGCCCCGCGGCCGGGGCCACCCTCACCGTCGTGCCCGCGGCCCGCACCGACGTGCGCTCGGGGGCGACGACGAGCAGCCCACCGGCGACGAGCTCGGGCGTCAGGTCCATGCGCACCGTCGTGCCGGTGCGGCCTCCTGCGGTGTCGCCGGCGTGGCCCTCGAAGCGCACGTCGTCGGCCAGCTCGAAGCGTGCGGTTCCCTCGGAGACCTCGAGCGAGTCGCCCCGGCCGAGGCGAACGGTGCCGTCGGTGACGGTGCTGCGGGTGCCATCGGCGCGCACGATCGCGGCGGCGCCGGCCACCACCACCTCGGCCTCGCCGGGACCCGGTCCGCCGTCGCGCAGGGCGGGGAGCAGAGCCAGGGCGCCGGCCACGACCACCCCGGCGGGGATGATCCACAGCCGCCGCAGGCGCCGGGCCGCTTGTGGAGCGCCGTCGCGCCGGTCGCCCCGGAGACGAGGTCCGTCGAGCCCGGCGAGCCGCTCGCCGCCGGCGGCGTCCACCGCCGGGAGAACGCCGCCCCGGCGATCGAGGATCGCGGTCACCGGGGTCCCCCGCCGCTGCGGGATCCATCGCCCGAGCGGGGACCCGCGCCCGGGGCCTCGTCCGTCGCAGGGGTGACCACGGGCACCAGGATAGAGACCGATGTGCCGCCGTGGGAAGTGGCGGCCACCCGCAACCGCCCGCCGTGCGCCCGGGCTATCCGGTCCGTCAGCGCCAGCCCGAGCCCGAGGCCGTCACGGCTCCGGGTGGCCGAGGCGTCGCCCTGGTTGAAGGCGTCGACGGCCTCCAGCAGCCCGGTGGTGTCGACCCCGCCCCCATCAACAACGGTCAGGGCGACGAAGCGGTGATCGTCGCCCACCGCGCCGCCTGGCGCCTCGCCGGCCGGCGAGGCGGTGACGGCGACGCCCACCGGGGTGCCGGGGGCCGAGAAGCGCACCGCGTTGTCGACCAGCTCACCGAGGGCGAGCCGCAGGTGGGCGTCCTGGCCGGCGACGGGAGGCAGGTCGGCGGCGACGGTGAGGATGAGGGCGCGCTCACCGCTCAGGCGCGTCCGCCACCGGCCCACCACGTCGTCGGCCAACGCACCCAGGTCGACCTCGTCCCGGGCCCGCACGCCGTCGGTCGCCGGCCCGGCGGTCACCGCCGCGAAGGTCACCAGCCGCTCGACGAGGTGCTCGAGGCGGTCGACCCCCGACGTGATGCCGTCGGCCCACTCCCGGGCCTGGGCCGGGTTCGGGGTCCGTCGGCGCAGCACTCCCGCATAGCCCTTGATGGGCGTGAGTGGGGTCCGCAGCTCGTGGCCGATGTTGGCCAGGAAGTCCTGCTTGGCCTCCTCGAGGGCCTGTTCCCGGCGCACGTCGCGCAGCACGACCACGGTGCCGGCGCGCGTACCGTCGACGTCGTGCAGCGAGGCCACCGTCCCGACCACCGGCACCGGCGGCGGCACCTCGCCGGCGGGGGCGGCCGGCGGCTGGACCGAGCCGGTGACCACGAGGGGGCCGTCCTCGGCGGCGCGCAGGTCCACCGGGTGCCCGTCGGGCCCGCGGACCGCAAGCACGTCGGCGAGGGGCCGGCCGACGGCGTCGTGGTCGGCGGGCAGCCCGAGCAGCTCCCGGGCGGCGCGGTTGACCTCGGTGACCCGACGCTCGTCATCGGCGGCCACGACGGCCTCGGTCACGCCGGCGAACACGGTCTCGAGCCGGGCCCGCAGGCCCCTCTCGGTCGCCGCCGCCCGGCGGAGGTCACCGGTGAGGTCGCGGACCGAGCCGGCCATGGCGTCGAAGGTGGTCGACAGCTCGCCCAGCTCGTCCTCGCGGTCGACCGCGGCGCGGGCGTCGAGGTCGCCTTCGCGGATGCGTGTCGCGGCGCTGGTGAGGAGGCGGATCGCCCCGCCGATCCGCTCGCCGACCACCACCGCGAGGGCGAGGCCGGCGAGCCCAGCGACCAGGGCGGCGACGAACAGCGAGCGGTAGATGTCCTCGCGCGTGCGACCGACCCGATCGGTGGGCGTCGAGAGCACCACCGCCATCTGGGGGGGAAGGCCGGCCGCCGCCACCGGTCGGGCCACGACGAAGAGCTCGCCCACGATGCCGTCGAAGGGCTGACCGGTGTCGATCGCGGTGCGGGCCCGGCGCTGCAGCTCGGTCCGGGGCGGTTGCGCCCCGGTCGTGGCCACCACGCCCTCGCGCGTGACCAAGGCCTGGGAGATCGGGTCGGCGGCGTCGGTTCGCCGCCGCAGGAACGTGACGTCGAGCGGGTGGGCCACCACCACCGCTCCGACGGTCGTCCGGCCGTCGCCGCCGGTCACGCGCACCGGCGCGGCGGCGACGGCGAAGGCATCGGCACCAACGACGGTGACGCCCTGGCGGGGACCGTCGACCTCGAGCGCCTCCTGGACCACCGGGTCACCGCCGAGGGCCAACCGGGTGGCTCCGCCCAGCGAATCGGGTACCGCGACCTCCGGGACGCCGGTCGTGCTGACCAGGACCACCGGGTCGACGATCGCCAGTCCGTCAGGCCCCACCAGCGCGGAGACGGCCTCGGTGACCTCAGCCCGCGCTGTGCTCGCCGCCTCCGGGTCGCTCCCGGCGGTGGCGAGCACCTCGAGCTCGGGCCCGAGTCGGGCCGAGACCGAGGCCGCCACCAGGTTGGCCTCGTCCAGCGCGCCCTCTGCCTCCGCAGTGGCGGCGGCGGCCTCGGCCGAGGCACGTGACCCGTAGCGCCGCAGGGCCTCGTCCTCGACCGTCGCGCTGATCACCGCCGAGAGCGCCAGCGACACGACGAGGATCACCGCCAGCAACACGGCGGCCACGCTCGTGCCGATGCGTCCCGGGATGGTGTGTCGCCCGGCGACCACCAGCGCGCCGCCCATCACCAACGCGGCGGCCAGCACCAGTGGTTCGGACCCGACGCCACCGCTCCCGAGGTCGACCTCGGCGACGTCGAGCCCGGCGGCCACCACGAGCGTGAGCAGGCCCGCCAGGAGGGCGGGGCGACCGATCCGGCTACCCGCCCACCGCAGGACGCCGAGGGCGACGATGGCGCCGCCGGCGATGCGGAGCGCGGCGATGGCCACCGGCTCGGCCGACCGGTCGACGGTCAGGGACCCAACGAGGAACGCGGCCACGGCCAGGACCAGGAAGCCGGCCCCGAGGAGCAGACGGGCCGCCCGGTCGAGGCCGAGGAGGCCCTGGCGGATCGACAGGCCGGCCCCGGCCACGGCCACCAGGAAGAGGGTCAGCTCCGCCGCGAGCTGGACGAGGGTGGCCGTCGTCGTCATCGCCGGCCGGGATCAGCCGCCCGGGCGGTCGAGCTCGAGAGCGTTGCCCCCGATGCCGGCGAGGGCCTCCAGGGCGTCGTCGAGCGTGCTCACGCCGACGACCTCCAGGTCACCGGCGAAGCGCCGGGCGTCGTCCGCCTCGGCCTCCGGCACCAGGATCAGCCGGGCTCCCGCCCGTTCGGCGGCGACGGCCTTCTGGGCCACGCCGCCGACCTCGCCCACCACGCCGTCGGGATCGATCGACCCGGTGGTGGCGATCGTCTCACCGCCGGTGAGCGACCCGGGGGTCAGCAGGTCGAGGAGGCCGAGGGTCAGGGCCAGGCCGGCCGACGGGCCACCGACGTCCTCGGTGTCGATGCGGACCGGGAACGGCAGGTCGTAGTGCAGGTCGCGAGTGAACACGCTGACGCCGAGCAAGGGGCGATCGGCGTCGCCGGGGTCAGCGATGAGCTCCACCGGCACCTCCTCGGGATCACCCTCGCCCCCGCGCTCGACCTCGAGGGTGACCTCGTCGCCGGGGGCGCTCGCGTCGAGGACCTCCCGAAGCTGGGAGTCGACCTCGACCGCGGTGCCGTCGACCCCGACGATCACGTCGCCGGGCTCGACCGCGGTCGCCACCGGCGAGCCCTCGACGGTGCTGAGCACCACCGCGCCACGGCCCTCCTCCGGCACCTCGTAGCCGAGGTGCTCCAGGGCGACCTTGGCCGCCACCTCCTGGGAGGCGGCCATCACCTGCAGGCTCTGCTCGCGGCTCTCCTGGCCGGTCTGGTCGCCGATCACGGCGCGGCGGGGGAAGACGTCCTCGGTGGGACGGAGCCAACCCACCGCCGCCTCCACGTAGCCCACCTGGCGCGACGCTCCCCGCAGCGAGACGGTGAGGAACAGCACCGAACCGTCGCCCTCATAGGTCCGAGAGCCGGGCACGGCGATGGCGGGCTGGGTCTGGGTGGCGGACCCTGGCGCGTACACGACGTAGGGCGCCCGCACGATGCCGGCGGCACCGACCAGCGTCACCAGCACCAACAGCACCACGCCCAACACGTACCAGGTCGGGTGCCACGGGGCGCGCGGGACGGGCGGGGCGCCGACGGGGGGCGATGGTGGCCGTCGGCCACCAGGGCCAGGGGCGCCCGAGGCGGGGGCGGCGGGCTCGGGCGCGACGGGCTGCGCCCGGGCGGCCTGC
>NZ_DATLXO010000149.1:0-2591 GCF_035575815.1 Iamia sp. | reverse complement strand
GGGTCAAACGGCTACCGGTCCCGGGCCTTCAAGACCGAGCTGGCCAACCTGGCCGCCACCATCGGGCTGATCATCGCCGTGTGCCACATGCCGCCGGGCACCTCCAAGTGGAACAAAATTGGGCTCTCCTGACCCTGGTGTGGACGGCCGGAGTCCGGATTCTGTTGTGATTGGTGGCTGAGACAGCCGTTAGGGGTGTCCGCGCAGCGCGCACGGGCTGCAGCCAAGGTTCACGGCCTTCCACACCTACGAACCGGGAGACCGTCAGCCCGTGCGCGCCACCGCAGCATTGTGCGCCACGAGGCGCCGTGTGATCGAGCGGAGATGAAAGGACTCCGCCTTCGAGCTGTCGCAGCAGCCCGATGAAGCTGGGGGCAGCCTGAACCTGGAAGCGCAGGCGAGGGCGGGAGCAGCCCCGACAACGGCGGGACGGGTCAGCACCACCAGATGACCCGGGCCCGTCCAGCGAGACAGAAAGGCGCAACGAAAGTGAACCAGCGGTTGAACCCCCTCAAGCGTGGCACCGGCTCCAACCTGGTGGATGTGGGCCGGATCGCAGTGCACGCCGTCTGCGAAGGATGCGGGGGGCGACTCCGAAGCCGATTTAGTGCAGTCGGTGGGGAGGCCACGAGGAAGGCCTGCGGCGTACTCGTGGCGATGCTGCAGGGGAAGAGCTGGGCGCCGACCCTGACGAACGACACATGGTGAACGTGGGAACCATCCCCGGAGCCGCCCTCCCCGCTGCCCCGCCAGGGCGGCGGCGGGCAGGCCCGCTGTCGGCTGATGCCCGGGGATGGGGCGGAGGGTCCGTAGTAGTCCGAGGCCGGGAAAGCCGGCCACATGGCGAAGGGACCCAGCGAGCCAGCAGGACGGAACGGGAACGTCAGGAGGTCGCCGGTGAACACCGACGCTCCGTGGCCTGACCTCGACGAGGCCGAGACACGGGTACTGAGCATCCAGGCCAAACTGCACCAGTGGGCGACCGACCGCCCTGATCGTCGGTTCTGCGACCTGTTCAACCTCGTCACCGATCCCGCCTTCCTCGTGGTGGCATGGGATCGGGTCCGGGGCAACCGGGGGGCGCGGACGGCCGGGGTCGATGGGGTGGCACCTCGCTCCATCCTCTTTGGCAAGGAACGGTTCCTCACCGAGCTGCGAGACGATCTCAAAGCCGGGAGGCTCCAACCCCTTCCCGTGCGGGAGCGGATGATCCCCAAGGCGTCGGGCAAGCTCCGCCGCCTTGGCATCCCGACCGCACGCGACCGCACCGTGCAAGCCAGCCTGAAGCTGGTCCTCGAGCCGATCTTCGAGGCGGACTTCCACCCGTGCAGTTACGGGTTCCGCCCCATGCGCCGGGCACAGGACGCCATCGAGGAGATCCGTCACTTCGGGCGCCTCTCATATGAGTGGGTTCTGGAGGGCGACATCGAATCGTGCTTCGACGAAATCTCGCACCCGGCCCTCATGGACCGGGTGCGGGAACGAATCGGAGACAAGCGCGTCCTGAGCCTGGTGAAGGCGTTCCTCCGAGCCGGCGTCCTCTCCGGGGACGGCGTGGTGAGGGACACCAAGACCGGCACTCCCCAAGGCGGCATCCTCTCGCCGCTGCTGGCCAACATCGCCCTCTCGGTCCTCGACGAGCACTTCGCCGAGGCGTGGAGGACGACCATGGCAACCGACCTCGATCGGGCGCGACGCCGCCGTCGCGGAGAACCCATGTACCGGCTTATGAGGTACGCGGACGACTTCGTGGTGATGGTGTCGGGAACCAAGGCGCAAGCCGAGGGCCTGAAAGAGGAGGTGGCGGCGGTGCTCTCCACGGTGGGCCTACGCCTGGCCGAGGAGAAGACGGGGGTGTCACACATCGACGAGGGTCTCGACTTCCTCGGCTACCGCATCCAGCGGAAGGCCAAGAGGGGGTCGAACAAGGCGTTCGTCTATTCCTGGCCGTCGAAGAAGGCGCTCGCCTCGATCATGGCCAAGGTGAAGGCGATCACACGGCAGGGGACGAACAATCCGCTCTCCGACCTCCTGCGCCAACTCAATGCGGCGCTGCGAGGCTGGGCCATGTATTTCCGGCACGGCGTGTCGAAGCAGACCTTCAACTACCTGAACCACTACACGTGGCACAGGGTGGTCGGATGGCTCCGCCGCAAGCATCGTCGGGCCACGTGGAAGTCCCTGCGATGGCGCTACCTGGCAGACAGGCTGGTGCCCGAGCACGACGGTGTGCGTCTCTTCGACACCGGGGCGGTGCCGATCATTCGATACCGCTACCGGGGAACGAAGATTCCTTCGCCGTGGGACGGGTGGACCAAGGCGACGGCTGGCGGCTGAGCCATGGGCTCGTGGAGAGCCGGATGCGGTGGAAGCCGCACGTCCGGTTCGGGATGCGGGCCGGGGAAACGGACCAGCCGAGATGCTGGCACTGCGCCCCGGCCCGACCTCACTAAGCGCCTCGTGCGCCTCGACGACGTCAACGTCACCGCCGTGGAGTTCTTGGCGACCATGGTGGTGGTCACCGTGGCCCTGCGCCGTCGTCGGCTCATATGCCCACACTGCTCGTATAAGACGCGCTGGCGCTACGACAC